>JACPQP010000338.1 GCA_016190465.1 Chloroflexota bacterium | reverse complement strand
GTCTAAGCCCTTCCCTCCAGCCGGAACCAGTAGAACCCGTGCGGCCCCAGACTGAGGAAATAGGGCAGCTCGCCGATGGGCGGGAAGCGCACCTCGCCGATCAGCTCGACTGGGACCATACCGGCGTACCGCCGCAGGTCGAGCTCGACGGGCTGGCAGAAGCGCGAGAGGTTGGCGACGCAGAGGATCGTCTGCCCATCATACTGGCGGACGTAGCTCAGGGCCCGCTCGTTGGACGACGGCAGGAACTCGAAGGCGCCACGTCCGAAGGCCCGGTACTTCCGCCGGACCGCGATCAGCCGCTTCACCCACCGCAACAGCGAGGTCGGCATGCGCTGTTGGGCTTCCACGTTGATCGCCGTGTAGCCATAGACCGGGTCCGCGCTCACCGGGCTATAGAGCCGGGCCGTGTCGGCGCGGGAGAAGCCGGCGTTGCGGTCGCCGCTCCACTGCATCGGCGTGCGCACGCCATTTCGGTCTCCCAGGTAGATGTTGTCCCCCATCCCGATCTCGTCGCCGTAGTAGATGATCGGGCTGCCCGGAAACGAGAGAAGGAGGCTGTTCAACAGCTCGATCTGGCGGCGGCCATTCTCGAGCAGCGGCGCCAAGCGCCGGCGGATGCCGATGTTGCACCGCATCCGGGAGTCCCTCGCGTATTCGGCGTACATGTAGTCTCGCTCGCGGTCGGTGCACATCTCCAGCGTCAGCTCATCGTGGTTCCGCAGGAACATGCCCCACTGACAGTCGTCCGGGACGCGTGGAATCTGAGTAAGGATGTCGACGATCGGGTGGCGCTCCTCGCGACGCAGCGCCATGAACAGACGAGGCATCAGCGGGAAGTGAAACGCCATATGGAACTCGTCCCCGTCGCCGAAGTAGGCGCACACGTCGGCCGGCCACTGGTTCGCCTCGGCCAGCAGGACACCGTGGGGATGTCGCTCGTCGACGGTGCGACGAAGCTCGCGCAAGAAGGTGTGGGTCTCGGGCAGATTCTCGCAGTTGGTCCCCTCACGCTCGTACAGGTAGGGAACCGCGTCGCACCGGAAGCCGTCAAGGCCCATATCCATCCAGAACGACACGACGTCGAGAATGGCCTGGCGGACCGCGGGGTTGTCGTAGTTGAGGTCCGGCTGATGGCTGAAGAAGCGATGCCAGTAGTGCTGGCGAGCGACCGGGTCCCACGCCCAGTTCGAGTTCTCGGTGTCGACGAAGATGATCCGCGCCTCCCGGTAGCGCTCCGGGTCGTCGCTCCACACGTAGTACCCACGCCTGGGCGAATCGGGAAGGCGGCGTGCCTCCTGGAACCAGGCGTGCTGGTCGGACGTGTGGTTCAGCACCAGGTCGGCCAGGACCCGGATGCCGACTCCGTGGGCGGCGTTGACAAACGCGCGAAAGTCCTCGACGGTTCCGTAGTCCGGATGCACCCGGTAGAAGTCGCTGATGTCGTAGCCATCGTCCTTCAACGGGGATTGGTAGAACGGCAGGAGCCAGATGCAATCGACGCCGAGGTCCTTGACATAGTCCAGCTTCTCCTGAAGCCCCCGGAAATCCCCGATGCCGTCCGCGTTGGCATCGTAGAACGACCGCACCGGCACCTCGTAGATGACCGCGTCCTTGTACCACAGGCGATCCTCGGGGCGAGACATCCTCGTGACTCCTTTCTGGCTTGGGGGTCGGGTGTCGGGACTTGATCCCCGATGCCTGGCACCTGACACCCGACCCCCGAGCCCTAATAGCAGGGCTCTTCGTAGACCTTGTGCGGCCAGCGCTGGACGCGCAGGATGGCGGCGGGTTCGATTTGGGGATCGAGCCGGATGCGCTGGTGTGCGCCCCGCCAGAGATAGCGCGCGCCCGAGAGCAGCTCCTCGACCTGGTAGAACTCGTCCCGGTCGAGACCGATCCCGTGGAGGGGCACCTCGATCGCCGAATCGTGGGGCTGGAAGGGGTCGAGGTTCACCGCGACCAGCACGACGTTGCTCCGGTCCGGCGTCATCTTCCCGTAGAACAGCACGTGATCGTCGCCGGCGGGATAGAAACGCAGATTCTTGTACAGTTGGAGCGCCGGATTCTCGCGGCGGATGCGGTTTACCTGGGCAACGGTGCTCTTGATGTTGCCCGGTCGGTCCCAGTCCCACACCTTGTGCTGGTACTTCTCGGAGTTCCGGTACTCCTCCCGGCCCGGAATCGCCTCACTCTCGCACAGCTCGAACCCACTGTAGATGCCGTAGGTGGAGGACAGCGTCGCCGCGAGCACAAGCCGCATCGTGAACGCCGGCCGTCCGCCCCGCTGCAAGATAGCCGGTAGGATGTCGGGCGTGTTGGCGAACAGGTTGCCGCGCAGGTACTCGCTCGTGGGTGGCCGGGTCAGCTCGTCGAAGTAGTCGGTCAGCTCGGCCTTGAAGTTGCGCCAGGTGAAGTAGGTGTAGGACTGGCCGAACCCGGCCTTCGCCAGCGCCCGCATCACTTTCGGACGGGTGAACGCCTCGGCCAGGAAGATCACGTCGGGGTGCGCGCGCTGGATCTCCGCGATCAGCCACTCCCAGAACGGGATCGGTTTCGTATGCGGGTTGTCCACCCGGAAGATCCGGACGCCGCGGCCGATCCAGAAGAGAAGGACGTCTTTCAGTTCCTTCCAGAGCGAATCGCCATTCTCGGCCGAGAGGTTCAGGGGGTGGATGTCCTCGTACCGCTTGGGCGGGTTCTCGGCGTACTTGATCGTGC
>JACPQP010000334.1 GCA_016190465.1 Chloroflexota bacterium | reverse complement strand
GGGGGAGCTACTCTCCCCTTCCCCCAGTATTGGGGGAAGGGGCGGGGGGATGAGGGCCGTAGCCCTTGCACGCTGGCTCTGGGGAGGAAGAGATGTCGTACCTAGAACGAGAGCACCTCCTGGCCTCGCTACCGGCCATCGTGGCGGCGTTGCCGCTGGCTCGCCTCCAGGCGCAGCGGTGGTTCGGCGAGAAGTCGCGGGCGGTCGCGCGGCTGGCGCTGGTCGACGCCGCGCCGCTTGGCGAGGGGACGACGGCCGTGCTGGCGCTCGTCGACGCGGTGTTCGAGGACCGATCCCGCACGCGCTACTTCCTCCCGCTCGCGCTTCGCCCCGTGGGCGAGGGGGAAACGGGACAGGGCGAACACAAGGTTCGCCCCTACGACGCCCACCCCACGGGCGAGGGCGCAGATGGGATGCCGGGCGCCTGGGCGGTCGCGCGAGTCGCGGACCGCGACTGGGCTGTCGTGGATGCCTTCGATGATCCGACGTTCTGCCGGGCTCTCTACCGTCGGATCAGGGAGCAGTCATCGGTGCGGTCTGTGAACGGGACCTTCCGCTTCACGGCCGGACCTCACCCGCCAGCAGCCGTTCCCGAGCCGGATCCGACGCCGAGAGGGGGGGACGACGCACGGCAGATCCGTCGGCTCGGCGTCGAGCAGAGCAACACGTCGGTGCTGGTGGACGAGGCGTACCTGCTCAAGTGCTTCCGGCGGCTCCACGCTGGCCCCAACCCGGACCTGGAGATCGGGCGGTTCCTGGCCAGGTACACCACTTTCCGCCAGACGCCATCGCTGGCCGGCGCTGTCGAATATGCCGGCGCGGATGGCTACGAATCCACCATCGGGATGCTCCAGGCGTTCGTGCCGAACGCGGGGGATGGCTGGCAGTACACCCTGGACCACCTTCGCTCGCTGTTCGCCGAGGCGGGGCGGACCTCACCCCCTCGCCTACCGTTCCTGAGTTGGTCCGACGCGGAGAGGGGGGACAGCGCGAGGGTGAGGGGGGATTGTCCTCCCCTTCGCCCCCGGCGGGGCCCGGCTCAGGAACGGCGGTCGTGGGAAGAGGCGATGGCGGCGTACCTCGACGACGCCTGGAAGCTCGGCCGGATGACGGGGGCGCTGCACGCGGCACTCGCCTCCGATCACTCCCAACCGGAGTTCGCGCCCGAGCCGGTCGAACCTGGCGACTGGCGGTCCTGCTCGGCCCACATCGCGGGCGATCTCGACCGGGTGATGGCGCTCCTCGAGCGGCGTGTCGGCGACCTCCCTCCGGTCACCCGCGACCTGGCTGGTCGCGTCATCGCCTCGCGTGGGCGCCTGCGAGCTTGCGCGGCGGAGCTCACCAGTCTGGCTGGGCTGCCGATGCAGAAGATGCGCCACCACGGCGACTACCACCTCGGCCAGGTGCTCCGCACGGCGGACGGATTTATCGTCCTGGACTTCGAGGGCGAGCCCGCCCGGACGCTCGACGAGCGTCGGATGAAGCACACGCCGCTCCGGGACATCGCCGGCATGCTCCGCTCTTTCGACTACGCCCGGCACGTGGCGCTGCGGATGCTGGTCGCCGAGGAAAGCGGGGACATGTCCACACCCGCGGCGCTGGGTGAGGCCTGGCTCCGGTTGGTGACCGAGGCGTTCGTCGGCGGGTATCTGGCCGCGGCGCGGGAGAGCCCGGCCAGCTTCTTGCCGCCGTTCCGGGCAGATCTCGACCGCCTGCTGGCCATCTTCCAGTTGGAGAAGGCGATCTACGAGGTCGGCTACGAGCTGGATAACCGGCCGGAGTGGTTGGCCATCCCGTTGAGCTACCTGGTTCACCTGGCCAGCACGGACGTCTTCTGAAAGCCTCATGGTATACTGCGAGAGAACGAGGGGGTCGGAGTGACCTCACCCCCCTGCCCCCCTTCCCGACGCGGTAAGGGGGGCCGGTTCCCCCTCTCCGTGTCGTCCCCCCTCTCCGCGTTGGAGAGGGGGCAAGGGGGTGAGGTCCGGCGGAGGTGGATGGTGTCGTACTCTCTCCGCTCGCTCCGGCCAGGTCAGGCGACCATCTCCTACGCCGTCCTGGCACCGGGCGGCGTCACGATGGTGATCCCCTTCCTGTACACGCTTTCCAGCTCGCTGAAGGTCGCGACCAAGGTGTACTCCTATCCCCCCGAGCTGCTGCCGGACCCGGTGCGGCTGGAGAACTACGTCGACGTCCTCCGGCACCTGCCTCCGTACACCTTCGTCAACAGCGCGATCGCCGGGATCACCATCGTGGTTGGCTCGCTGGCCCTCGGCCTGATGGCCGGCTTTGCGCTGGCCCGGCTGCGCTTCCCGGCTCGCGAAGCCATCTTCGTCGTTCTGGTCAGCTCGCTCTTCATCCCCGGGCACGTGACAATCGTCCCGCTCTTCGTCTTCGTCAACCAGCTCGGCTGGACGAACTCCCTCCACGGCCTGGTCCTGCCGGCGCTGGGGCACGTCTCGGTTGCGGTCTTCTGGTTCCGCCAGTTCTTCCGGACGGTGCCCGCCGAGCTCTACGAGGCGGCCCGGATCGACGGGGCCAGCCCGGGGCAGGCGCTCCTGGACATCTACCTTCCGGAGGCGCGGCCGGCCATCGGCGCCTACGCGGTGATCACTTTCCTCGGCGGCTGGAACATGTACCTCTGGCCGCTGCTCATCCTTCGGAAGGAGGGCACCGAGACAGTGACGCTCAAGCTGGCGATGATTCAGGCCAGCAACACGGAGCCGAGCCTGGCGATGGCCGGGGCCGTCCTCTCGGTGCTGCCAATCCTCGTCGTCTTCATCGTGGCCCAGCGTCAGCTCATCCAGGGCGTCAGTCGGTCCGGGCTCGTGGGCTAACCTGCTG
>JACPQP010000337.1 GCA_016190465.1 Chloroflexota bacterium | reverse complement strand
GATAGGCGCGTTCCCCGATCACGTGCCGGTACGTGGGGACCTGGAAGCCGAGCTTCCGCGCCGCCGCGCGCGCCTGGTCGGGGGTGCGCACGCTGCGGAACAGGCTGTCGGCCCGTTCCTTGGCGACGTCGCAGACGCAGGTCAGCCGGGCATCCGGATGAGACTGGTAGCTGCGGGCGTGCCTCAGCCCGATCGGGCCACAGCCGACCACTCCAACACGCAGCATCGCTCTATGTCCTCCCACTTTCTAGATCCCACCCACCGTTTCGCGGATCTCGGAGGTCGGCTATTTGCCAACCCAACCTCCGTCGACGAAGATCGACTGGCCGGTGATGTAGCTCGCCTCGTCGGAGGCGAAGAAGGCCGCGACCGTGCCGATCTCGCGGGGCACGCCGGCGCGGCCCAGCGAGATCTGGGCCAGGATCCCCGGCAGGAGGTCAGGCCGCTTCAGTATCCAGGCGGTCATGTCCGTGTCGAAGTACCCCGGGTGAACGCAGTTCACCCGGATGCCATACTCGGCGAGCTCGGCAGACACGTTGCGCGTCAGCGCTTCGATCCCGAGCTTGGTCGGCGCGTAGTGGGTCCGGCCCGGCAGCACCTTGGCAGCCTGGATGGAGCCAATGTTGACGATGGCCCCCTTCCGACCGGCGGCCACCATCTTGCGGGCCACCACCTGGGCGCAGAGGAACTCGCCCTTCAGGTTCACATCGGTTAGCCGATGCCACTGCTCCTCGGTCAACTCCAGGAAGGGGACGATCGTCTCGATGCCGGCGTTGTTCACCAGGACATCGATGGGGCCCAGCTCGTTCCAGACCCGGTCGACCATCGCCTCGACCTCGGCGCCGCTGGCGACATCGGCTTTGGCGGCGATGGCCCGGCGGCCCCGCTCGCGCACCAGCGCGACGGTCTCCTCGGCCTTCTCGGCATTCTGGACGTAGTTCACCGCGACGTCCGCCCCCTCCTCGGCGAACACCTCGGCGATCCCCCGTCCGATGCCCCGGCTGGCCCCGGTGATCAGCGCGACTTTCCCGGCCAGTTTCACGTGAGCCTCCTTTTCTTGCTTGTGCGTTCTCTGGTTTGAAAGCCAGCAGTTGGGGGCGCGGGCTCTTGCATGTTACCCCTTGATACTCCCTGCCAGGATCCCGGAGATGAAGAAGCGCTGGAAGAAGAGGAAGAGCAGCACGACGGGCAGAGAGGCCAGCGTCGAGCCGGCGATGATCATCCCCCAGAAGTCGAACCACGCCGTATTGGTCGCCGTGCTCATGTTGGCCACGACGAGCTGCACCGTGTACATGGATTCGCTGCGCAGGACGATCAAGGGCCAGAGGAAGTTGTTGTAGGAGCCCATAAAGGTAAAGATGCCCAGCGCGGTCAACCCAGGGACAATGACCGGAACCACGATCCGACGATAGATCTGGAAGTCGCCGCAGCCGTCGATCCGGGCGGCGTCGAGGAGCTCATTGGGGACGTCGGCGATGATCTGGCGCATCCAGAAGATGCCGAAGGCGCCGACCACGCCCGGGAGGATGACTCCCACGTACGTGTTGAGTAGCCCCAGCCTGGCGATGACCAGGAACAGCGGCACGATCATCACGAGGCCAGGGATCATCATGGTGGCGAGCATGATGCGGAAGATGACGTCCTTGCCCCTGAACTCGTACTTGGCGAGGGCGAACCCGCCCAGAGAGCAGAAGAAGAGCTCCGCTGCGACGTGGCTGCCGGAGATCAGCGCCGAGTTGAGGAAGCCCCTGAGCAGCGTCGTCTTCTCGAACACCCTGGTGACGTTCTCCAACGTGACCTGCCGCAGGTCGAAGGCGAGGGGATTGGCGATGATCTGCGAGTGGGGCTTGACCGACGCCAGGAGCATCCAGAGCAGGGGGGCCACGGTGATGGCCAGCCCGGCGAGGAGCACGACGTAGCCCGCCAGCAGCAGCAGCGTGCTGCCGAGGCGCGGCGCCCTCACGCGCGACCGAGCGGTTGTCGCCATCATCGCCCTGGCGCTCGGGACCTCGGCGCTCACAAGCTCAGCTCTTGGCTTCACTGGTGTCCCTCCCGACGCGCAGCATCAGCAGCGAGACGGCCAGCATCACCGCGAGCAGGAGGAACGTGGTGGCTGACGCCCGTCCCAGCCGCGCGTTCCCCATCTGGTTGAACAGGTAGAGGCCGGCGGTCAGGCTCGAGTTCTGCGGCCCGCCCTGCGTGATCAGGTACGGCTCGGCGAACATCTGAAAGCAGCCGATGGTGCCGATGATCAAGCAGAACAGGATGATCCGCCGCATGAGGGGGACGGTGATGTGCACGAACGAGCGCACCGTTCCGGCGCCGTCTACCCGTGCCGCCTCGTACAGCTCGATGGAGATGTTCTGGAGACCGGCGAGCATCAGCACCATCGTGTAGCCCGTGTAGCGCCAGAGGGAGATCAGGGCGAAGGTCGGTTTGGACCAGTCGGTGTCCTCCAGCCAGCCGATGGGCGAGATGCCCACCGCCTCGAGAAAGGCGTTGACCACGCCGTTGGAGCGCTCGAACATGATGCGGGCGACGACCCCGATCACCACCAGCGAGATGACGCCGGGCAGGAAGAAGGTGGTCCTGAATAGCCCTCGGCCACGCAGCCGGGCGCCGTTGACGACGACGGCCAGGATGAGGCCGCCGAAGGTCTGGGCCGGGACGATGGCTGCCCAGAGGTAGGCGGAGTTGCCGATGGAAAGCCAGAAGGTGCTCACGTCGGTGAGGACGTAGACGTAGTTCTCGAGCCCGACCGGCTCCGGCGGGCCAACGCCCCGCCACGAGTAGAAGCTGAGCCAGAGGGCGTAGCCGATCGGGTAGGCCATGAAGGCAGCGAAGGCCAGGAACCAGGACAACAGGAAGATGTAGGGGGCATAGCTGCCCCCGAGCCAGGCGCGGAAGCGACCGATCCAGGTTCCACGGCCGGGGCGCTGGGCCGCCGCGGCGGCACCATGGGTGCTCATAGGCCACTCCTCTCACGAGTACTGAGTACTGAGTACTGAGCAACTCAGCCCTCAGCACTCGGTGCGTAGGGCACCCACAGGGGGGTGCCCCTACGCACTCGGTGCTCGGCTCAGATCACGGCCTCTTTGATCTTCTGCTTGAGCTCGGCGGCGGAGTCGTTCTGGACCTGCTCGACCGTCTTCTTGCCGTCGAACATGGCCTGGAAGTGGTTGCCGATGATGCCATTCGCCTCAGACCAGAAGGGCGGGAACCAGACCGTCGAGGGCAGGCTCTTGGCGACCTCCATCCAGAGCTTCCAGAGCTTCTGGCCGCCGAAGAACTCGACCGGCCGCTCGAAGAACGGGTCGTCGTACGCGGGGATGTACGATGGCAGGACGCCGGCGGAGCCCTCGGCCCGGAGCTGCGCCAGCCAGCCTTCCTTGGTGAGCATGGCGAATTCCAGGTAGGCCCAGCCGTTCTCGCGGTTCTTGGCCTTCTGCGCGATGGCCCACGTCGAGCCGCCCATGTTCGCCGACGTGCCGCCGCCCTTGACGAAGGCGGGCAGCTTCACAGCGCCGAACTGCCCGTTGAGCTCCTTCAGATTCGGCGGAACGAAGTTGGCCCACCAGGAGGCATACGGGTGGAACACGACCTCGCCATCCAGGAAAGCCTTGAAGTAGGCCGGAGTGTTCCACGTGCGGCGGATGCCCAGGTCGCTCTTGCGGACCGTCTCCAGGTAGTTCAGCGCCCGCGTGAACTCGGGGGTCTTGATCTGGTACTTGTTCTCCCGGTTGAACAGGCTGACCCCATCCTGGGAGGCGAACATCTCGACCCAGTTCGTCGCGGTCACGGGGCTCTGCTCGAGGTTCAGGAGCCGAGACTTGCCGCCCGTCGCCTCCTTGACCTTCTGGCCGGCAGCCAGCAGGTCGTCGTAGGTCAGAATCTTCTCGGGATCGACGCCGGCCTTCGCGCAGATGTCACGGCGGTAGTACATCACGCATGGTCCGGTGTCCCAGGGCACGGAGTACGTCTTACCCTGCACGGTGACGATCTGGAGCTTGAAGGCGATCATGTCTTTGGCGTACGGCTTGATGAGCGTCGTCAGGTCCCAGAGGCCCTGGTAGTAGATCGGCACGTGCGTGTCGAACAGGAACGACACGTCGGGCAGATCGACTCCGGCGGTGAGTGCGGTGGCGTACTTGTTGATGATGCCCCCCGGGGCGTCGAAGGTGAGCTTGATATTGGGGTTCCGGGCCATGAACTCCTTGCCGGCGGCCTTCATGTAATGATCGGTGCCGACCGGGGCCCAGACGATTGCCTCGCCAGGGGCCTTCGCCGGCGCCTGGGCGGCCACAGTTGGCTTGGGCGCCGCAGTTGGGGCTGCCGTCGGAGCAGCAGGCTTGGGCGCCGCGGTTGGGGCTGCCGTCGGAGCAGCGGGCTTCGGCGCCGCGGCGGGCGCCTGCGTGGGCGCTGGCGCGGCTGGCGCTGGCGCCTTGGTCGGCGGCGGCGGCGTGGGCGTCGGCGCCGGGGCGCAGGCGGCTAGCGCCCCGATGACGCTCACGGCGCCGACCGAGGCAATGCTCTGGAGAAGGGCCCGACGACGGATGACAGGTGCTCCCATGGTCCACTCCTTATCAGCTATCTTGTCGCTGTGCGACGCGTCGGTTCTGCCAGCAGTCTATTTGCATGTCTATCTGTTTCGGCCCCACCCGGTCCGCCGACCGGGCACGACGTCGGGAGGCCGGCGTAGTGGGCCGGCGGTCCGAGCAGCCACGGTTAGGCCAGCCAATCGCCCAATCGGCGTGCTCGCCAGACGGTGGCCCCCGGGCCGACCTACTGTAGGCTGAGGACGCGTCAACGCCGCTTCTCACGGGCTGACTCCCTGAACGGAGTGCGCAGCACTCAGTACTCAGCACTCAGTACTCAGCACTCGAATGTGACTCCGGCTTCGCAAGCGAAGGCGAGCAGGTTCTCCCGAGCCTTCGGGATCAGGTCAAGCGGCGCGTGCTCGATGATGAGGTAGACCTCCGGCCGATGGGCCCGCTGGGCCCCGTGGGCATCGAGCCGCCGCAGCAGGGTGACGAAGTCCAGGCCGCCGTTGCCGACGTAGGTCTCCGGCATGTGGACGTTCACGTGGTCCTCGAGCTTCACGTCCTTGGCGTGGGCGTCGAGGATCCGCTGACCCAGCACGTCGAACATGCGCTCGATCGTGGCCCCACTGTCGAAGTACTCGCGTGGCCCGAGCCAGTTGATCGGGTCGATGGTCAGCTTCACCCGCGGGGACCCCACGGCGTCGATCACCGCGCGCGTGCGCTCGGGTGACGACAGCACCGAGAACATCTGGCACTCGAGCGACACGTAGATGCCGTAGTCCTCGGCCACGCTGGCCATCTCTTTGAGTCCCCCGACAGTCAGGTCGAAGGCTTCCTGCCCGTAGTTCCGCCGGTCCGGATACCAGGCTTTCATCCCGCAACCGAACCCGGATTCGCCCCGCGGGCTCAGCGTGCCGCTCCCGAACGAGACCGACCGGAAGCCGATCGCACTGGCAACGCGGATCACCTCCCGCCGCTGGTCGGCGGCCCACGCCATCTTGTCGGGATCGCGGTTGATCACGGGAGCCATCCACGCGCCGAGCTGGACCGGCTCCACGCCGCCGTCGGCGAACAGTGTCTTGATCTGGTGGCAGAGCGCCGCGTCGATCCCGTGGTGATCTTCGTTGAAGGCCACCGCGACTCCGGAGAACCCCCAATCGCGAATCCGACGGACCGTGGCCGCATCGATCTCGCGGGGGTTGCCGGGGACCATGCCCCAGATGCCAAGTCTCATCGAGTTACCTCCACTGGCAAGCCGTCTGGCGGTACGAGGTGAGCGAGAACGTGGTCCGCCAGCTCGGTGACATGTCGCGAGATCACGGCCTCGCACAGCCCCGCGTCACCGGACTTCAGGGCGGCGAGGACGGGGCGGTGGCGCTCGGCGATCTGGTCGAGCGTGTACTCCGTCGCCTTCAGGCTGGTGAGTAGCGTCCAGCACTGGGGGTTCAGGCTTTCCCACAACCGATACAGGCGCTTGCTGCCAGACAACCTGCAGATGTGGGCGTGGAACTCGACGTCGGCAGCGATCAGCCCGCGGAGGTCGTCGCGAGTCGCACACTCGAACATCCGCTGGATCAGCCCCTCGAGCACCGCCACGTCCTCGGACGTAAGGTGGGCCACTAACATCCGAACTGCCAGGCCCTCCAGGTGGGCGCGTATGTCGTAGAGGTCTCGTACTTCCTCGCTCGAGAGCTCGGCGACGACGACGCCTCGGCGTGGGATGTACTTGACGAGCCCGTCCTGCTCGAGTTTGCGGATCGCTTCGCGGATGGGAGCCCGGCTGATCGCCATCTGGCGAGCGAGCTCGGCCTCGACGAGGCGCTGGCCCGGTGCGAACTGGCCAGTAAGAATGGCATCGCGCAGGGCATGGTAGGCATCCTGATAGAGCGGCTGGTAAAGCCGGGGCTCGAAAACGACTGACTGCACTGGCGACCTCTCCACGATTCAGCGCACCTTCCGTCCTGACGACTATCGGCAGCAGACTATCGGCTGCCGACAGTCGTCAGTCTAGCACTGGTCAGCCGCCCTGTCAAGTACCCGATGTGCCTCAATGCCATCCAGTTCGCTGCCCTCACCCCCTACCCCGCTCCCACAGGGAGAGGGGTAGGGGGTGAGGGCGTGTGAACTCGCTGGGCTCTCTTGCGCCAGGACGATCAGGAAGCTCCGGCTATCGACTCGTGTCAGGGCCCGGCACGACAGTTGCACCAGCAAGAGACGAGGCAGCCCTGACACGAGCTACCATCCCGTACACGAGGCGATTCCACAGACAACCATGACACCTCTGGAACAGGAACAAGGCGTCTTCACCCGAGCCATCCACGCTGGCGAGCGTCCGGATCCGGCGACCGGCGCCATCGCCCCACCGATCTACCAGACCGCGACCTTCGGCCTGGACCGAGCGGAGACCGGAGCCGCGCGCTTCGCCGGGCAATTGCCCGGCTATATCTACACGCGGATCGCCAACCCGACCCAGACCGTGTTCGAGGAGAAGATGGCTACGCTCGAGGGGGGCGAGGCGGCGCTGGCGACGGCGACCGGCATGGCGGCCATCAACGCGCTGGCGTTCTCACTCTTGCGCGCGGGCGATCATCTCCTCGCCTCCGACGCCCTCTATGGCTCGACCTACGATCTCTTTGCCCACCGCCTGCCCGGCTTTGGCATCGCGACCTCGTTCGTCGACGCAACCGATCTCTCGGCGGTCGAGCGGGCGCTGCGTCCAGAGACCCGGCTCCTGTTCGTCGAGTCGCCGGGCAACCCAACCCTGGCGGTGGCCGACATCCAGGCGTTGGCGGCGCTGACGCGTCCCCGCGGGACGATGCTGGCGGTGGACAACACCTTCGCGACTCCGATCAACCAGCGCCCACTGGCGCTGGGAGCCGACCTCGTCGTCCACAGCGCCACGAAGTACATCGGCGGGCATGGCGACGCGTTGGGCGGTGTCCTGGTGGGCGCGTCTGCTCTGGTGGATCAGGTACACCGCGGGCTCAACGATTTCGGTGGCACGATCAGCCCGTTCAACGCCTGGCTACTCAATCGGGGCGCGCAGACCCTCCCGCTGCGGGTGGCACGGCACAACGAAAACGGCCTGGCGATCGCCCAGTTCCTGGAGGGACACCCCGCGATAAGTTGGGTACACCATCCCGGGCTGGCCAGCCACCCGCAGCACGCGGTAGCCCGCCGGCAGATGAAGGGCTTTGGCGGGATGATCGCTTTTGAGCTGAAGGGGGGTCTCGACGCCGGCCGCGGCCTGATGAATGCCGTGCGCCTCTGCACCCTCGCGGTCAGCCTTGGCGATGTCCGGACCCTGATCAGCCACCCGGCGTCGATGAGCCATGCCAAGGTGCCTCGCGAGCGACGGGTGGCCGCCGGCATCTCGGATGGGCTCGTCCGTCTCTCGGTTGGCCTGGAGGACGCGGCCGATCTCATCGGGGATCTTGGCAACGCGCTGGAGGTCAGTCAGGCGCCAAAGCTGATGCCGACGGCCTCGGCGCAGCACACCAGCTCACCGCTGGGTGGGACGCGATTGGGCTGATCGACCGCTTCGTCGAGCGATACGTCCTCGATGCGCGGCGTGTGGAGCGCCACCATCCGGCCAAATCCGCCTCTGGCGACCAGCTCGACGGCCATCGCGCCGAATCGGGTCCCGAGGATCCGGTCAAAGGGGCTCGGGCTGCCGCCCCGTTGCAGGTGCCCGAGCACCGTGACGCGGGTCTCGTGCGGCGTGCGCTGCTGCAGCTCATACCCGACCACGTGAGCGATACCGCCGAGCCGGGCCAGCGCGACAGCATCAGTGCTCTGCTGAAAAACTTGCTTCTCGCCGTGTGGCGCCGCCCCTTCGGCCACCACCACGATGCTGAAGGCCCGCCCTCGGGCGGTTCGCTGCGCGATCCGCTCGGCCACGGCCTCGACGCGAAACGGGATCTCGGGGATCAGCACCACGTCCGCACCGCCGGCCAGCCCGGCCTCCAGAGCGATCCAGCCGGCGTTCCGTCCCATCACCTCGACCAGCATCACGCGGTGGTGACTCTCGGCGGTCGTGTGCAGCTTGTCGATCGCCTCGGTCGCCGTCTGGAGCGCGGTGTCGAAGCCGAAGGTGACGTCCGTCGTGGCCAGGTCGTTGTCGATGGTCTTGGGCACGCCGACCACCGGTAGCCCGAGCCGGTGGAGATCGCGGGCGATCCGGAGCGTCCCATCGCCACCGATGACGACGAGTGCGTCGAGGCCGAGCCGGGCGCTATTCTCGACCACCTCCGCCGACCGGTCGACGGGCTCGACCCGGTCGCCACGGCGGAGCGCATAGGCGAACGGGTTCCCGCGATTGGTTGTCCCCAGTATCGTGCCACCCCGTGGCAAAATCCCACGGACGTCCTCCGCCGTCAGCTCACGGGTCAGGCCGGGCGCCAGCAGTCCCTCGAAGCCGTCGAGGATGCCGATCACCGTCCAGTTGTGGAGCGCCGTCGCCGCCTTGACCGTCGCCCGGATCACCGCATTGAGGCCCGGACAATCGCCCCCGCCAGTAAGGATGCCGATGCGTCGCACTGCCACGTTCTCCCCCCATATCAGCCGATCCAGTGCTGTGACACTCTGCGCGCAGTATATCAGGCGGGCGGTCGCCCGGGAACATGAGCCGCCTGCGAGCTGTAATTGCACCATAAGAGCTTTCGTGAACCGCTTGACAGAAGTCGCGATTCGTGCTATAAAGGAAATGTGGAATCGTTCAGGCGAACGATCAGCCCCCACTTCTTCCAGGAGGTGACGCAGGGTGTATCCGCTGAAGAGTCCACAGGTTGCCTGGGGTGTCTGGCAGGTTGACAGGTAAGGCCCTGTCACGCAGCGGTGTGCAGGGCAGGCGCGACCTCGGGCTACGCTCCGGGTGAAGTCGCAGGTGGTGGCTGAGTGCCAGCCGCAAGCGCGTGGTCTCAACGACCTCCGGGGGCAGAGGTCCCGATAGGAAATGGGCCAGCCGTTTGGCTGGCCCTCTTCTTTTGCCATCCGTCCTGGACCTTCCCGAGACCATCGCAGACTTTCGGTGACCTACCTACTTAGTCGGCCGGCACGGGAAACCGCGCATCAAAGCCCAGCACGATCGTGAGATCAGCCTCGCCGGTGACGCCTGGCGCTCGTCCCGATTGAATCGCCGTGGCCGGTACGCCGAGGAGATCGGCCACCCGGCGCGCCGACGTGGTGTTCCCCGTCTGATCGTAGATCGCCGTCTTCTGGTGATCGCTTCGTGCTGCCTGGGCAACGCCCACCGCCCGAAAGCCCCGCCGCTCGAGATAGGCGGCGGTCGCCGCGGCGTAAGCGTTGCGGTTGGTCCCGTTCAGGACGTGAACCGTCGGCGTGCCGGGGGCGCCGGACAGATCCACGGCCGTGGCCCTCGTCGGGGTCGGCGCCGGGCGAGTTGGCTGGGGCGTGGGCGTCGCCTCGGCGAAAACCTCGTCGACCACCTTGCGGATCTTGTCCCGGACCGGTATGAGGACCGTGCCGTCGTGGTTGAGGTCGATGACCATCGAGTAGTCGATGGTGCGGGCGACGATGTCGCGCGACTGGATGCCACGGACGAGGCTCGCCAGCGGCAACATCTGCGTCGCGGGGATGTCCGTGTACAGCGAGCTGCTCACGATCTGCAGCATCTGCGGCACGCGTGGGAGCAAGTTCAGCCGGAGGGCGCGGTCGCGCGCGGCGATGAGCACTTGCTGCTGCCGGCGCAGGCGGCCGAAGTCGTTCTCGCTGTGCCGGGAGCGGGCGTACCGGAGCGCGGTCACGCCATTCATGTGCTGGACGCCGGAGGGGATATAGACGCGGACGAGGCCGTAGTTCGCGTCGGGGTACTCGTCGTCTTTGATCGGCCGGGGCACGTCGATGGTGATGCCACCGACGGCGTCGACCAGCTTTTCGAAGCCGCTGAAGTCAACGCGCGCGAAGTAGTGGACACGCACCCCGAAGTTGTATTCGATCGTCCGCTTGGCCAGTTGCGGCCCGTTCCCCGGTTTTTCCATCTCGCCGAAGAAGTGGGCGGTGTTGATCTTGTTCTCGCCGTGGCCCGGAATGGGTACCCAGAGGTCGCGAGGCATCGAGAGCATGCCGGCTCGGCTTGTCTGGGGATCGATGGTGACCAGGATGAGCGTATCGCTTCGCGTGGGCTGGCCAACCTCATCGTCGCGCTGGTCGATCCCCAGCAGCAGGACGGTGACCCGGTCCTGGCCACGGTAAGGCGGGAGCGGTGTGGTCACCTCGGTTGGCGGCGCTCCCGCGCTGGATCCCACGGTGGAGGAGCGCGGGGCCCTGGCCGAACCGACTATCGGCAGCGGCAAGGCCACCGCCCCTTGCTCACCATCCACACGGATGAAGCCAGCGATCGTGTTCACGAACAGGCATCCGGAGTAGACGCCCCCCACGAGGAAGGCCGCCGAGGCGAAGAAGAGGAGCGCGGTCGCCAGCGGAGCCCGCCGGTGGCGAACGACCACCGGCGAGACGAGCCCCTGCCCGGATGGGGGGCGCACCAAGTCGATCCAGCCTCCTGCCCGCCGTACTTCCGCCCGACATTGTAGCACAAATCCATTCAGGCCCCGAGCAGAATCCAGGCACCTATTGGACATTGGTGCCGCCCCGCCCCCGGGGAAACAAGGGGTATTGGGGGACACCCCCAGACCCCCGCCCTGACGGGACATTGG
>JACPQP010000336.1 GCA_016190465.1 Chloroflexota bacterium | reverse complement strand
GGGTGAGGGGTTCTCGCACACGCTTCACGCTCGCAGGTCGATCTTCAGCACGCGTGTGGGCGCCATGGCGGCGGCTGGCTGGGCTGTGGCGGAGGCGGCCGGCGACGGAGTCGTCGTGCAACGCAGGTCGGCGACCGCGTAGCCCAGGCCGGCGAGGCCCTGCTCCAGCTCGCCCCGTCGCTCGTCGATGAAGTGGCTGATCTCGGGGGTCGCGCTGGAGATGCGGCAACCGACCCGCCGGTTCCGGATCAGCAGGTCGACCTCCGTTGGCCCGAGGTGCTGAAGGTCGAACCGAAAGACGACGTGCGCGTTGTCCGCGTCGATCTGGCCGGCGCCGTGTTGCCGCCGGAAGATGCGCAGCTCGGCCAGCTCGGCCGGCTGGCCGCTGCCCCGAGCGCCAGGCGCGGCGATCGGGATTTGCAGCAGGTAGTAGTTCTCGGCCGGCCGGGACGGCTCGGCGGCGTTCGCCATCTGCTGGTGCTCGACGGCCTGAAGGAGCCCGGCGGTCGCGTCGCGAAGCGTCTGCAACTGCTGCTGGGGGGGCCGGCTCGTCTCCCGGGGCGCCGCCAGCTCCGCGTCGAGCCCCTCGATCACCTGGGCCAGGAGCGCGCGCAGGTCGCGGTCGAGTCCGGCCGCTTCCGGCTGATCGGGGCTCTGGCCGAGCTGCTCCAGGCGGTGCTCCAGGCTCGTCCCCAGCGCATCGACGAGCTGCTGGAGCCGGGGCGCGAGCTCGACGCTCCCCCGGGCCTCGGTGGAGGAGACGACCGGGAGCGCCGCGAGCAGGTCGCGAGCGAGCTGGGGCAGGCGCGCCAGCGCGTGGTTTCCCGCCTCGTGCGCCGGACCGGCGCTCCCCGGGACCGCCGGTCCGGCCTCGCCCGCCGGCTGGGCACCGGGACGGGACACCGCGTTCCGCGGCGCCACGTCGCTCGAAGAGGAATCGGAGAAAGCGTCAGAAGGGGCGTCCGGGGCGCTGGCGTCAAGCGTGTCGAGGAGGACCGTGAGTTGCTGGCCGATCGTCCGAATGTCTTCGGCCAGGGCGTTGGGGCGGGCGAGGTGGGCCCGCGCGAGCGCCAGCGTAGCCTGGGTGATCGGCAGGTTGCGGGCGCGGAGGTATGCCGCGGTGTCGGCGTCGGCCTCCGGATTGCCACCGGCGCGGGCGAGCTCGCCGGCCAGCCGCTCCATCACCTGGCGGTCGATCGGCAGCCCGGCGCCGATGAGCGCGCGGGCGATAAGCAGGTTGTCCCGGCCAGGCACGAGGCCCTGCCCTTCGAGCAAGCGGGCCAGGTCGGCCTCGCCCAGGGCGCGAAGCGTCCCCTGCCCCTCGCCCCGCCCGACGATCTGGAGAATGACGCGATCCGGGCGGACGTCGCGCACCTGGAGCTGAACCAGCTCGCCCGGCTGAAGCGTCGCCCGCGTCTGGGCAAGCAGCTCCCGCCCGGCCAGCCGGATCAGCGCGCGGTTATCCGTCGACTGGACGACGCGTCCCTCGACCGTCTGATCGACGGTCAAGCCGAGATCGGCGACGCCCTCGCCAATGCGCGGCGTGAGCGTGACGTCGCGGGTGCGCAGGATGGCGCGCAGGTCCATCGCCACGGACGGCACTCCTCGTCCCGATCGCTCGCCAGAAGATACGACCTTATTCTAAGAGATCGGTCAGCCGGACACAATCCAGAGGGTGATGTTTCCCACCCATCCTTGCCACAAGGGGCGCGCTCCGGTATACTGTGGGCAGGAACGAGCTCCGGGTAACAGGAGCAGGATGACGACGTTCGCGCCGCGCCCCAGGTTCGCTCACGCCAGTGAGCGTGAATTTGCTCGGCTTCTCGACTTTTACCAGATTCAGTGGCTCTACGAGCCACACACCTTCGTCCTTCGCGCGACCCCCGATGGCAAGCCGCTGGAATGCTTCTCCCCCGATTTCTACCTGCCGGAGTTCGGCCTCTACGTGGAGCTGACGACGCTGAAGCAGCGGCTGGTCACGAAGAAGAACCGCAAGCTGCGGCAGTTGCGGGAGCTGCATCCGGACGTCAACGTCAAGCTCTTCTACGCCCGCGACCTGCACAACCTGATGGCGAAGTACGGGCTCGCCCGGCTCCTCAGCGTGTCGTCGCCCGACGAGGGATCGGCCGATGAGTCGGCTATGGCTACCGAGCTTGACGATCCGGTGCCCGCGCCGGCCCGCTAGCTGAAGCAGTGCGCTGCTCTAGAGCGCTTCCCACTCGTCGCGGGAGACACCCGCTTGTCTGAGGATGCGGCTCAATCAGGCGATCTTAGCCGCTCGGAGCTCAAGGCCGTCGATCGGGGGGATGGGGAACCCATTCGCCAGACTGAACACGAGCCAGTCTTCGAGGACGCTTTGGAGCTCCTGTCGACAGGCATCCAGCGTTGTCTCGTTCGCGTAGACCCCCTCGATGCCCACGATTTCGCCGTAGTAAGTACCATCATCCAACCGGTCATACACTGCGTGTCTCATCGCCGCCCGGATGTAGTCGGTCAGCATCTTCTTCTCCCCTGCCCAGCCTGACACCAAGTATAGGGCATTCCTACAAGATTAACCACGGCGTAGTGCACAGCTGGCGAACCCGGTGTTCGCCCCCGTCGGCGGCTCCCCCTCCGTGTCGGACCCGGCTCAGGAACGGCGGCCGGACCTCTCCCCCCATCCCCCTCCCCGACGCGGGGAGGGGGATGGCGGGCCCCTGGAGAGTGGCTATGTCCTGCTGATTGGGGCCGTTTACCCCCTCTACCCCCTGCCCGCCATTCCTGAGCCGGGCCCCCACTCGGGGGAAGGGGGAGGACGTCTCCCCCTCTCCCCCGAGTGGGAGAGGGGGTAGGGGGAGAGGGGGCGCCTTGGCCGACGCGAGGTGGCCACTCCCCAGATGGCGGCTCCCCCTCTCCGCGTCGGAGAGGGGGACAGGGGGGCGAGGTCCGGTCTAGCGGCGACTTACCGGCCCGGCCTCGGGCCTGGCGCTGGCGTCGCGCTGCTGACCGCGGCGAAGGCGTTGAGGCGGCCATAGCGCCAGTACACGCCGGTGCCGGGGACCGGGTCCGCTGACCGCTGAAGCCGGTCGCGTACGACATTGTTGCTCGTCGCGCTCGACGCGTTCCAGAGCAGCGCGGCGACACCCGCGACGTGTGGCGCGGCCATCGAGGTGCCGCTGAGGCTGGCATAGCCAAGCGGCAGGCCGAAGGCGCTGCTGATCGTGTTGCTGTGGTTGGGCAACGTCGAGTAGATGGCGACGCCGGGCGCGCCGAGGCTGACCCACGGGCCGTAGTTGGAGAACGAGGCTTTTCCATCGTTCGCATCGGTCGCGGCGACGGCGATCACCTCGGAGTAGGCCGCGGGGTAGTTCTTCGCGCCGGTGCCGTCGTTCCCGGCCGCCGCGACCAGCACGGCGCCCCTGGTCCAGGCGTAGCTGACCGCCTGCTGGAGGACGAGTGATCGGCCCCGACCACCCAGGCTCATATTGATCACCTTCGCGCCGTGGTCGGCCGCCCAGACCAGGCCGTTCGCGATGCTGGAGTAGCTTCCGGCCCCCTCATCGCCGAGCACCTTGACGTTGAGGAGCGATGACGCCGCGCCCGCCCCGGCGATCCCGACACGGTTGTCCGTCGCCGCCGCGGCGATTCCGGCGACGTGCGTCCCGTGGCCGTTGCGGTCGTCGACGGTGCCGCTGCCGGTGAAGTCGATATTGCCGACGATCTTGGAGGCGAGGTCTTCGTGGTCCTGGTCGACGCCGGTGTCGAGGATCGCGATGTGGATGGCGCGGCTTCCCGGGTTGAGCTC
>JACPQP010000335.1 GCA_016190465.1 Chloroflexota bacterium | reverse complement strand
GTACTGCCCTTTCCAGGCGATCAGGCGGGCGATGGATTGCTTCATGGCGGTGGGCACGGCCTCGCCGCTGTTGGCGTAGTTGCCGATGCAGCCGATGCCCAGGCTGCCGTAGTTGAAGCCGAGGGCGTGGCCGCCGACCACGCCGCGCCCGCCGTAGCGCCCCTCGTAGATGTTGCCGCGCCAGTCGATCAGGAAGTTGTAGCCAATGTCGTCCCAGCCCCGGGTCACGGCGTGGTAATAGTAGATCGCCCGAACGATCGCCGCCGGGTCATTTCCCCCGGTCGAGGTGTCGGTGTGGTGGACCACGACCTTCTGAACAACCCGGTAGTCGCGCGGCCAGCGCTCGATTCCGGTTGCGGTGAAGCGGTAGCTCTCGTCGGCCCCCCATCCGGCCCGCGAGATGACCGTCTGCGGCGGCGCCGAGGCTCCCCTCTCCCAGAGGGAGAGGCGCAAACGGTCCATCAGGACCGTGTGCGGGGTGAGGGCGGCCGGCTCACCGAGCTCCTCGCCGGGATCGGGCGCCGCCGGACCGTCGGTCGAGTCGATGAGGATCAACCGGACGGAGACGGCCGGCTGGCCCGCCCGAAGGAGGTAGCGGTACTGGACGAGACGGCTCGGGAGAAAGAAGACGAGGCTGCCCCGGTTGCGCGTCGAGCGCATCTCTCGGCCGACGTGGGCCTCGTGATCGCCGACCGGGTGCCAGTCGGTCCAATCGCCGGTGTCGCCGCGGGCGCGGATCGCCAACTCGGCGATCTCACCGTCCCATGACGAGCCCACGGCGATAAAGCGGTGGGTCGCCCGGTAAACCGGCGAGACGATCTCGCGATCCGTGTCCAGGCTCTGGATCGCGAGCGACCGCACGCTGTCGTCCTGCCACTCCGAGGCGATCGTCCGACCCGGCGCTGGCACGTCGTCGGCAGTGCCGGTCCGAGGGCGCGCGACGATCGAGCCGAGCAGGGCCGCGCCTCCGCCGAGCGCCAGGACCGACTTGAGCACATCTCGACGCCGCACGGCCCTCCACCCCACCTGGCAGCCGTCAGTAATCAGCTATCTGACTGCTGATCGCTCTCTCCGTCCCACTATTCTAGGTAGGGTTGTCGCCTGGCGACAAGGGCCAACAGGTTGAAAATGAGTAAGAAGAATGGGGGATGGGCGAAGACCGGGGCGAACACAAGGTTCGCCCCTACACCTCGCGGAACTCGCCCTCGACCGTGCTGTCCGCCGACGGCCGGCCGGTCCGCTGTCCATCGGGGGGCGGGCTATTCGGTGCGGCGCCCGCCGCGCCATAGACAGCCGTGCCCACCTGGCTCAATGCCCGCTGCAAGTCGTCGCCCGCCTGGCGGATCCGGGCGAGGTCGTTCGCCTCGAGCGCCGAGCGCACCGCCTTGATCTTCTCCTCGACGTCGGCGCGGACGTTCGCCGGGATCCGCTCGGCGTGATCGGCCAGCACCCGCTCGGCCTGATAGGCCAGCGCATCGGCCTGGTTGCGCTGCTCGATCTCCTCCCGCCGCCGTCGATCCTCCTCCGCGTGCAGCTCGGCCTCGCGGATCATCCGGTCGACCTCATCCTTCGTCAGCCCGGAAGACGACTGGATGACCATCCGCTGCTCGCGGCCAGTCACCTTATCGCGGGCCGAGACGGAGAGGATGCCGTTGGCGTCGATGTCGAACGTCACCTCGATCTGCGGCATGCCGCGCGGTGCAGGCGGGATCCCGTCCAGGATAAACCGGCCGAGCGACTTGTTCTCCGAGGCCATCGGCCGCTCGCCCTGGAGGACGTGAATCTCGACCCGGTCCTGAAAGTTGGCCGCTGTGGAGAAGACTTCGCTCTTGCGTGTGGGGATGGTCGTGTTCCGGGTGATGAGCGGGGTCATCACGCCGCCCAGCGTCTCGACGCCGAGCGTGAGCGGGATCACGTCGAGCAGGAGCACATCGCTCACTTCGCCCTTGAGCACCCCGGCCTGGATCGCGGCCCCGATCGCGACGACCTCGTCCGGGTTGACACCCTTGTGCGGCTCCTTGCCGAAGATCTGCTTCACTCGCTCGATCACCGCCGGCGTCCGGGTCTGGCCACCGACCAGCACGACCTCGTCGACGTCCCCCGGCGCGATACCGGCATCGATCAGCGCCTGTTTGCACGGAGCCACGGTCCGCTCGATCAGTTCGGCGACGAGCTGCTCGAGCTTCGACCGAGTCAGCGTCATCGTCAGGTGCTTCGGCCCGCTCGCGTCGGCAGTGATGAACGGCAGGTTGATCTCGGTCTGGTGAAGCGTCGAGAGCTCGATCTTGGCCTTCTCGGCGGCCTCCTTGAGCCGCTGGAGGGCCATGCGATCCTGGCGCAGGTCGATACCGTGCTCCCGGCGGAACTCGTCGGCGATCCAGTTGATGATTCGCTGGTCGAAATCGTCGCCCCCGAGGTGGGTGTCGCCATTCGTGGCCCGGACCTCGAAGACGCCATCGCCGAGCTGGAGGATCGAGACGTCGAACGTGCCACCGCCCAGGTCATAGACGACGATGATCTCGTCGCGCTTCTTATCGAGACCGTAGGCCAGGGCGGCAGCCGTCGGCTCGTTGATGATCCGCAGCACCTCGAGTCCGGCGATCTTTCCGGAGTCCTTCGTCGCCTGCCGCTGGGTATCGTTGAAGTACGCGGGAACCGTGATGACCGCCTGGATGATCTTCTCGCCCAGCTTCGCCTCGGCGTCTTCCTTGAGCTTGCGCAGGATCATCGCCGAGACCTCGGGCGGCGCGTAGTCCTTCCCGCCCATGACAACGCGCACGTCCCCGTTCGGCGCTCGCGTCGACCGGTACGGAACCAGCTTCCCCGTGCGCTGGACCTCCGAGTCCTCGTACTTGCGCCCCATGAAGCGCTTGATCGAGTAGATCGTGTTCTCGGGGTTCGTGATCGCCTGGCGCTTGGCGATCTGCCCGACGAGCTGCTCGCCCGTCTTCGGGTTGACCGCAACCACGGACGGCGTCAGGCGAGAGCCCTCGCTGTTCTCCAGAACGGTCGGTTCTCCCGCTTCGATGACGGCGGCCACCGAGTTGGTTGTGCCCAGGTCAATGCCGAGTACCTTTGCCATTGCCGCCCACCTCCACGGGGCCAGACCCAGGATCTACTGGAAGCGTAGTGGCCGGCTATCAGAAACGTATAGGAAGGCCATTAGTGCTCCGTAAGCGTCCGGCTCGCCCCCCTCTCCCCGTCCGGGGTTGACGGGGGAATGGGGCGATGGGGCGGCGGGTCCGGAGTCCCCCCGGCGACTGATGGAAGTGAGCGAAATAGACTGGCCCAGAAGCCGCCATCGGACGAGGTGCTCGGCGACTAAAGTCGCGAGCTACCGTTACGAAGTCGGCCT
>JACPQP010000327.1 GCA_016190465.1 Chloroflexota bacterium | reverse complement strand
GGTTCCCAATGGTGTTGCCGGGCGAGCGTAGTGAGCGCCTGATGTGCCCAACGCGGCCCTGCCACTGGCCGTTCCCATGGTTCCGGTCGCCTGACAACAAACTCAGACACACGGTTTGCAGCCGCATCAGGTGGACGAGCAGATTGTGTTGGCGGTCAACCATCTGCTAGAATGCCGACGGCCCCAGGGTGGAGACCCTGATGCCCCCGAGGCAGGAGCGACTTGGATGCAGCGCCCGGCAGCCCATCGGAGACCCTTCTGCCCGTCAGTGATCAGCCGGCCCGTCTACCGGCGACAGGTCGCGACCTCCGGTGGAACTTCTTCTGGGGCATCATGGATGGCAGCTTCTTCGGCATCTACCTGGTTCTCGCCGACGTGAACCTGGTCATCCCCTGGTTGCTCAGTCAGCTCACGACCGCCCGCGCCATCGTCGGCCTCGCCCCGACGTTGACCATCGTCGGCAGCTCGCTGCCCCAGCTCCTTGTCGCCCGCCTGGTCCAGCGCGATCCCTATCGCCGTCACTACGTCGTGCGGTTCGCGATCGTGCGCTTCACGGCGCTCTCGCTGATGCTCCCGTTCCTCTTCTGGGACCTCGCCAGCCCCATCGTCACGCTGGCGGTGATCCTGGTCGCCTACTCGCTGGCCAGTCTGGCCGTCGGGTTCATCGCGCTGCCCTGGCAGGAGATGACTGCCAGGGTTATCCCGTCGCGGCGGCTGTCGTCGTTCTTTGGCCTGCGCTCGTTCGTCGGCGGCCTCCTCGGGCTGGGAGCCGCAATCTTCATCCGCTCCTACCTTGGGGCCACGCCGACCGTGCCCCTGCCCAAGTTCGGCCTGCTCTTCGCCCTCGGCATCGGCTGCCTCGCGCTGGCGACATTCTCCTGCGGGATGTGTCGGGAACCACCCGGCCCGGCCGTGGCCGAGCGATCGGCGATCGTCACGCAGTTCCGCCAGGCGGCGGTGTTGTGTTGGCACCATCGCGCCTACCGTCACTACCTGCTGCTGCGGGCGCTGCTGATGATCCCAGGACTCACCGCGCCGCTGTACATCGTCGAGGGCCGAACCAGGTACGGCCTGCTCGCAGAGTCGATTGGCACCTACACGATGGCCGGCCTGGTGGCGGGAATCGTCGCCAGCCTGGGATGGTCGTTCCTCGGGGATCGCCTGGGGCTCTCCCGCCTTTGTGGGGTCGTCGGGCTGCTGAGCATCGTGCCCCCGCTCCTGGCAGTGGGGATGCCCCTGCTCGCCACCACGCCACTCGGGGCGTCGGGCGGCTGGTTTGCGGTCTTCCTCGTGCTCGGCGCCGCGACGACCGGGCAGATGAACGTCAGCTTCCGCGGCGTGATCGAGCTTCCGCCGCCGGAAAGCCGGGGCCTGATGATCGGGATGGGCAACACCTTTTCCGGGCTCGTCAGCCTGGTGGGGCCGGTGATCGGGCTTCTGGCCGACGCGGCGGGCGTGTCCGCGGCCTTCGGCCTCGCCGCTCTGGCCAGCGCGCTGGTGATCCCGTTGGCCCGGCGGCTTGGCGTGGCGTGCAACGCGCACGTTGACACCGTTCAGGTTGTCTGATATACCGATGCAAGTGGGCCGGCTTGGCCCGCTCCCAATGGTGCCGCGAGGTAGAGTCTGGTCCAACAGAATGGAGAGAAGACATGAAGGTTGCCGCCGCCGTCGCCGAGATCCTGAAGCGCGAAGGAGTCACGTTCCTCATCGGCTACCCGGTCAACCATATCATCGAGGCCGCGGCCGAGGCCGACATTCGCACGATCATCGTACGGCAGGAGCGCACGGGCATCCACATGGCCGACGCCGTCAGCCGCGTCTCCTCTGGCCAGCGCATCGGCGTCTTCGCGATGCAGAGCGGTCCGGGGACAGAGAACTCCTTCGGCGGGGTCGCGCAGGCCTACGGCGACTCGGTGCCGATCGTGGTGCTGCCCGGCGGCTACGCGCGTCGGCTCACCAACGTCCCGCCCAACTTCAACGCCTTCCTCAACTTCCAGCACGTCACCAAGTGCGCCGAGCAGGTGACCTGCGCCGACGCGGTCCCCGCCGCCCTGCGTCGCGCCTTCACCCAGGTGAAGAACGGCCGGCCGCGGCCCGTTCTCGTCGAGATCCCGTCTGACCTGTTTGGCGAGGAAGTGCCCGAGCCGCTGACCTATCGGCCGGCCCCGCGAACCCGCGTCGGCCCCGACCCCCGGGCTGTCGTCGAGGTGGCGGAGGTTCTGGTGCGGGCCGAGCGGCCGGTCATCTACGCCGGCCAGGGCGTCCACTATGCGCGGGCCTGGCAGCCGCTGCGCGAGCTGGCCGAGCTGCTCGAGGCTCCGGTGACTACCAGCCTCCAGGGGAAGAGCGCCTTCCCGGAGACGCACCCGCTGTCGCTGGGCTCGGGCGGACGCTCCATCCCCAGGACCGTCCACCACTTCCTGAAGCAGGCCGACGTCATCTTCGGCATCGGGTGCAGCTTCTCGATCACCAACTTCGCCGTCCCGATGCCCGCGGGCAAGACGCTCATCCAGGCCACGCTCGACCCCGCCGACCTCAACAAAGATATCCCGGTCGACCACGCCCTCGCCGGCGATGCCGCCCTGACGCTGGAGGCCCTGCTGGCCGAGGTAAGGGACCGGCTTGGCGCCCAGCCACGCGGCCGCGCCGCAGCGGTGACCCACGAGATCGGTGGCATCAAGGCCGAGTGGCTGGCGCAGTGGATGCCTAAGCTCACGTCCGACGAGAAGCCGCTCTCCCCGTACCGGGTCATCTGGGACCTGATGCACACGGTGGACGTAGCGAACACCATCATCACCCACGACGCCGGGAGCCCCCGGGATCAGCTCTCGCCGTTCTGGGTGTCTCGCACGCCTCTCAGCTACATCGGCTGGGGCAAGACCACGCAGCTCGGCTACGGCCTGGGGTTGGCGATGGGCGCCAAGCTGGCCCAGCCCGACAAGCTCTGCATCAACGTCTGGGGCGACGCCGCCATCGGCTTCACCGGGATGGACTTCGAGACCGCGGCGCGCGAGCGCATCCCCATCCTGTCGGTGCTGCTCAACAATGCCTCGATGGCCATCGAGCTACCGATCATGAGGGTCGCGACGCAGAAGTACCGGAGCACCGACATCTCCGGCCACTACGCCGACTTCGCCCGCGCCCTCGGCGGCTACGGCGAGCGGGTGACCGAGCCACGGGAGATCGTCCCCGCCATCCAGCGCGCGATCCGGCAGACCCAGGAGGGCACGCCCGCGCTGCTGGAGTTCATCACCGCCAAGGAGATCGAGTATTCCGTTTTCAAGTGATGCGCTGAGGTAGTGTGCGAGGGGCGAAACAGGCGAAGGGGCACAAGATGTGGGGACTCCGGGGCAACAAAGAACCCCACGGGGAGACCGTGGGGTTCGTCAGGTGGTACGCCCGGGGAGACTCGAACTCCCGCACCCGGCTCCGGAGGCCGGCGCTCTATCCTCTGAGCTACGGGCGCTCAGAGCCACGCGCTATCGCGTGCAACGATATTATACGCCGCTCGGTGGCAGGACGCAAGCAGCTCTCGGC
>JACPQP010000332.1 GCA_016190465.1 Chloroflexota bacterium | reverse complement strand
GTCCAGCGCGCGCTGGCGGGGAGCTATCCCCCCTTCCCGCGCCCGCCCCATCAGGCCCGCCCCCATCAGGATCGATCGACTCGGAAACGGCGGGCGAGGGGGTTGGGTCAGCCCGCTCCGCGCGCGTCCTGGTGATCGACGACGAGGCGCCGGTCCGGGAGCTGGTACGGCTGCTGCTCATCGGGGCGCCCGCGACGCTCACCGCCGTGGAGACGCTGGAGCAGGCGCTGGCGGCCCTGGCGAAGGACGAACACGACATCGTCCTGACCGATCTTCACCTCGGCGAGGTGCTGGGCTGGGAGGTGGCGGCGCGGGTGCGCGCCCGATGGCCACGGACGACGATCGCCCTGCTGACGGGCGCCACTCAACACGTCGACCGCGAAGAGGCCGCCGGCCGCGGCATTGACCTGGTGTTGGCCAAGCCATTCCGCCGCGCTCAGCTCCTCGCGACGATCGAGGAGGGGATGCGCCTCCGGTCCCAGAGGAACGGCTAGGGGAGACGCGGAGACCACTCCGGACGCTCCCCGCGTCCCTCTTCTCCGCGTCCCCCCGTCGCCTTTGACCCGGCTCCCGGAATCGAGTAAGCTGTGAGCGGGCCCGCGCATGAGTCTCGGACCAGCAGCTCATCTGGCCCGATGGCCCGAACGGAGGAACGATGCCGACACCAGAACGGGTGCAAGCCATCGCCGACGCGTTTCGCCGGCGGTACGGGGTCGAGCCCCGGATCGTCCGCGCGCCGGGCCGAGTAAACCTCATCGGCGAGCACACCGACTACAACGATGGGTTTGTCCTTCCCGTCGCGATCGACCGGGATGTGATGATCGCCTTCGCGCCCCGTGGCGATCGCACCGTGCGGCTCTACTCGCTGAACTTCGCGCAGGAAAGCGCCTTCTCGCTCGACCGGATCGAGTTGGACCGAACGGCCCCCTGGAGCAACTACGTCCGTGGCGTCGCGTGGAGCCTCCAGGAGAAGGGGGCGACGCTCTGCGGCGTTGACGCCGTGATCGAGGGCGACGTACCGGTCGCCGCGGGGCTCAGCTCGTCGGCGGCTATCGAGGTCGCGACTGCCCGGACCTTCCAGGCATTGGGGGGAGTGTCCCTCACCGAAACGCAACTGGCCTTGAGCTGCCAGCGCGCGGAGAACCGCTTCGTCGGGGTCAACTGCGGGATCATGGACCAGTTCATCTCGACGCTTGGCCGGCGCGGACACGCGCTGTTGATCGACTGCCGCTCGCTCGAGTACCGCCTCGTCTCGCTCGGCGGCGCGCCGCTGCGAGTCGTCGTGGCCGATACCACCGTGCGGCGGGGCCTGGTCGATTCCGAGTACAACGCCCGGCGGTCGCAGTGCGAGCAAGCGGTGGCGACGCTGCGCCAGTACCTGCCGGGGACCACGGCGCTGCGCGACGTGTCTCTCGACGACCTCGCCCGGTTTCGCGCGGCGCTGGATACGGCAGCCGGGCCGCTCGTCGCCCGCCGGGCCGAGCACGTCGTCGGGGAGAACGCGCGCACGGTGGAGGGCGCCGCGGCCCTGGAGCGGGGCGACCTGGCCCGATTCGGCCAACTGATGAACGACTCCCACCGGAGCCTCCGCGACCTCTACGAGGTGAGCTGCCCGGAGCTGGACGCGCTGGTCGAGGCGGCGTGGTCCGCCGAGGGGGTCTATGGCGCTCGCATGACCGGCGCCGGCTTCGGGGGCTGCACCGTCGCGCTGGTCCAGCCCGACGCGGTGCCCGCATTCGTCGAGCACGTCGGTCGCCAGTATCGGCGAAGGACCGGGCGACAGGCGGCCGTCTACGACTGCGAGATCGTCGACGGCGCGGGGCCGGTGGTGCCCTCACCCCTCGCCCCTCTCCCCACTGGGAGAGGGGACCGGAATAAGGGCTCTCCCTGAGGGAGAGAGATAGATGAGCTTCCTGCCCGGCACCACGATCGAGATCATCGGCAAAAGCATTGCATTTCGGCCACGGGGCCGCGTGCGGTCTGCTCTCTTCGACTTCGACGGCACCATCTCCCTCATCCGCGAGGGCTGGCAGCAGGTGATGATCCCGATGATGGTGGAGCTGCTCGCGCAGACGCCCGAGCACGAGAGCGAGCCGGAGCTGCACGCCATCGTCGTGGACTACGTCGATCGCCTGACCGGGAAGCAGACGATCTACCAGATGATCCAGCTTTGCGAGGAGCTGAAGAAGCGCGGCGCCGAGCCCCTTGAGCCTCTTGCCTACAAGCAGATGTACCACCACCGGCTATGGGAGCGAATCGAAGGACGGGTGGCCGGGCTCAAAGCGGGCCGCATACCGCCGGGCGATTTGATGGTGCCGGGCGCCACCGATCTGCTGGCGAACCTCCGCGAGTCCGGCGTCGTCCTCTACCTGGCCAGTGGGACCGATCTGGCGTACGTCCAGGACGAAGCCGCGGCGCTGGGCGTAGCCGACTACTTCGACGGTGGGATCTACGGGGCGCTGGACCGGTGGGAGAACTTCTCCAAGGCGATGGTCATCGAGCAGATCCTCCGGGAGCACCGGCTTCAGGGCGAGGAGTTGGTCGCCTTCGGGGATGGCTACGTCGAGATCGAGAACGCCAAACGGGTCGGCGGCATCGCCGTCGGCGTCGCCTCGGACGAGGTCCGACGCGCGGGGATCAACGAGTGGAAGCGCAACCGCCTGATCCAGGCCGGGGCCGATCTGATCGTCCCCGAGTTCCGGGAGCACGCCCGGCTACTGGAGTATCTGCTGGATGGTGAATAGGACGTGAGCTATCCGACCTTCGACCGGAGCCGCCTCCGGCTGCGGCCGCTTGGGGAGCGCCGGCACGACATGTCCTTGCGCGAGGTGCGCGCGCTGGATGCGCCGGTGCAGCCGTTTGATAGCCCCGACCTGGCGACGGTAGCCCAGCGGGTCGTCGAGGCCCGCCGGGCGGGTCGGCCGGTGGTCGTGGCCCTCGGCGCGCACGTCCTCAAGGTCGGGATGTCCCGCTACGTGGTCGACCTGGTGCGACGGGGGATCATCACTCACCTGGCCGGGAACGGAGCGGTGGCGATTCACGACTACGAGCTCGCGCTGATCGGCGCGACCACCGAGAGCGTGGCCCGGTACATCCGCGAGGGGCAGTTTGGCCTCTGGGAGGAGACGGGCCACATCAACGAGGTCGCCCGGCGCGCGGCCGGCGAGGGTATCGGGCTGGGCGAGGCCCTCGGGCGCGAGATCGCCGGGGGTGACTTCCCGCACCGGGACGTGAGCATCCTGGCCGCCGCGTACGAGACTCGGACCCCGGCGACGATCCACGTGGGCATCGGCTACGACATCGTCCACGAGCACCCCAACTGCGATGGCGCCGCCCTGGGCGCCGCCTCCTACACCGACTTTCTAGTGATGGCCCAGACCATCTCCGGCCTGGATGGTGGAGTCTTCCTCACTTTCGGCTCGGCGGTGATGGGGCCGGAGGTCTACCTGAAGTGCCTGGCGATGGCCCGGAACGTGGCCCACCAGGAAGGACGACGGATCGCCCACTTCACGACGGCCGTATTCGACCTGATCGATCTGGGAAGCGACCTGAGCCGCGAGGCGCCCAAGAGCGACCCACGATACTACTACCGTCCCTTCAAGACGATCCTCGTCCGCACCGTGCAGGATGGCGGCGAGAGCTTCTACATCCGAGGTGACCACCAGGTGACGCTGTCCAACCTTCACCATCTGATCTGTGGGAGCCCAAGCAGTTGTCAGTAAACAGTTGTCAGTCATCAGGAGCGACCGGGACGAACGGGAACCACAGCTGAACACAGAAGACAGAACCTTCGCGGCGCGTGATCTGGGGGTGGAGCGGCTGGCCAGCCTCCTGTCGCGGCTGCCGGACATCGCTATCGGCGTGGTCGGGGACTTCTTTCTCGACCGGTACCTGGTGATCGACCGGGCGCTCAGCGAGATCTCGCTCGAGACTGGCCTGGAAGTGTATCAGGTCGTGGAGAAGCGAAGCAGCCCCGGCGCTGCGGGCACGGTGACTTCCAACCTCCGGGCGCTGGGCGTGGGCACCGTCTACGCCGTGGGGCTGATCGGCGATGACGGCGAGGGCTACGAGCTGCGCCAGGGGCTGCGCCAGACCGGCGTCTCCCCGAACTACCTGATCTCCCGGAGCGACTGCTACACGCCCACCTACACCAAGCCGATGGTCCGGGAGCCCGACGGGCCCGATGGGCTCGGCGGGCCCGGTGGGCCCCATAGGAACGAGCACGAGATCCAGCGCATTGATGTCAAGAACCGCCGGCCGCTGACCGCGGCGGTCGAGGACGAGATCATCCAGCGCCTGGAGGAGTGCGTCGCGAAGGTCGATGGGCTGATGGTCTCCGACCAGGTGCAGGAGCGGAACTTCGGGGTGATCACCGACCGGATCCGGGCTCGGCTGGCGCAGTTGGCGGGGACGTATCCCGAGAAGGTTTTCTCCGTGGACTCGCGGACTCGCATCGGCGAGTACCGGAACCTGCTGCTGAAGCCCAATCGGGTCGAGGCGGCGAAAGCCATCGATCCCCGGTGGGAAGGCCCGGTCGATCGGGCGATGGCCCGGGAGTGTGGTGTCGAGCTGGCGCGGCGGGCCCGGCGCCCGGCTTGCGTGACGATGGGCGAGGACGGCATCCTGGTCTGCGAAGTGGATCCGCGTACGGGGGAAGAGACGGTCACCCACGTGCCCGGCGTGCCGGTCTCGGGCGCGATCGATCCGGTGGGGGCCGGGGACAGCGCGGCGGCGGGAATCGTCTCCACCCTCTGCGCGGGGGCCTCCGTGGAAGAGGCGGCGCTGGTGGGTAACCTGGTCGCCTCGATCACGGTCCAGCAGATCGGCACCACCGGCACGGCCTCACCGGCCCAACTGCTGGCCCGGTTGCAGTCGTCACGAGCGAGCGAGTAGCCGTCAGTCGGAGGCCCGGGGTTGCGGAGTTTGCAACCGCAGATGAACGCCGCCCTCACCCCTCGCCCCTCTC
>JACPQP010000331.1 GCA_016190465.1 Chloroflexota bacterium | reverse complement strand
GTCCTGCTCTACGGGCTAAGTAGGTATCAGAAAGTTTTTGATGGTTTTGGGGACACCCCAAACCCCGCCAGGACGGGCCCCGCCCTTCCTGGACCTTCCCGGGACGCAGGTGAACTTTCCGAGACCTACTTAGCCGACGGTGGGAGGATCCACCTCGCGGCCCGGGCACGTCCACCAGGCGTCGAGCTCCGCGTGACCGCGAGTCGTCCCAACGAGCGCAGTCCCGCCCAGGTGGCGCTGACCAGGTTGGCGGTGGCTCGGCGCCTGCTCGAGATGGGGGGTGGCACCTTGCGGGAAGATCCAACCGAGCAGGGCGCGGTCGAGCTCTTCCTGCCGTCCACGGGCCCGGAGACCGTGCTGGTGGTCGACGACAACCCCGACGTGTTGCACCTGTTCCGTCGCTACCTGGGCGGTGGGCGCTACCGAGTCATCGTGGCGCAGGACGCGCGAAGCGCGCTTCGCCTCGCCCCGCGGGTCAAGCCGGAGGCCATCACGCTCGACCTGATGATGCCGATGCGGGACGGCTGGGAGATCCTTCAGGGTCTGCGGAGCCACCCCGAGACCCGGGACGTCCCGGTCGTGGTGTGCTCGGTGCTCGACGAGCGCGAGCTCGCCCTGGCGCTCGGGGCAACCGAGTTTCTGGCCAAGCCAGTCACCCAGCAGGAGCTGCTGACGGCTCTTGATCGCTGCCGGCAGGAAGCGCGAGAGCGGCGAGACTGGACCTCAAGCAACGCATGAGCTCGCCAATCGACAGCCCTCCTTCACGGGTGAAGCTCAGCATGCCTGCCGACACGACCTCTGCCTCGTCATCCCGGGCCGTGATGACGATGACCGGCACATCGCGCAGGCTCTCGTCTGCCCGCATCTGGGTTACGACGCTGTAGCCATCCACATCCGGCATCAAGAGGTCCAGGAGCACGAGGTCGGGGCGCCTCTCGCGAACCATCGCCAGGGCCTCGACCCCGTTGTACGCGGCGAGGACGCGGTAGCGCCGGGACGAGGACCGCAGCATCCGCACCAGGAGGCTCACCATCTCTGGATCGTCGTCGGCGATCAAGATGGTCCGGACCTTTCGCCCCAGCCGGGCGATCGTGGCGAGAAGACTCTGGCGCGCGATGGGTTTCACCAGATAGTCGGCCACGTGGAGCCGCTGAGCCCGGTCGTGGTAGCCCGGGAGCGAACAGACCACGAGCGGAACGCCGCGGGGCACCTTCTCCAACTGGCGCAACTGGCTCCAGGCACGCTGATCCTGATCGAGGCCCGGACCACTGACCAGGATGATCGCGTCCATCGTCGCCTTCGCCGCCAGTTTCCGGGCGGCCTCGACCTCGGCGACCAGAAGCACGTGGTAGCTATCCAGGTACCGCTCGAACACCCGTGCCGTGCTGGGATCGTCGTCCACGACGAGGACTGTCCGCCCCTCGATCTGCTGGCCGGCCGGCAGGCGCACCCAGGTGTCCCACTGCGCCCGTAGCGGCGAGCTGACCACGTTCGTGCAGAGCGGCAGGGAGAAGGAGAAGGTGCTCCCCTCGCCGGGCGTGCTCTCCGCCCACATGGTGCCCCCGTGCAGCTCCGCGAACTTCTTGCTGATGGCCAGTCCCAGTCCGCTCCCGTCGCGCCGGCGCCGGGTCGACCCATCGAGCTGGCGAAACTCCTCGAAGACCTTGGGGATGTCCTCGGGCGCGATCCCCGGGCCGGTGTCGGCCACCGCCACGACGACGTCGTTGCCCTGCCCGCGGGCGGTCACCGTGACTCGGCCCTGATCGGTGAACCGGGCGGCGTTACTCAACAGGTTGATCAGGATCTGGCGGATCCGGGCTCGATCGACGAGCAGGTTCGGGAGGTCCGGCCGCACCTCCGAGGTCAGCGCCAGGCGTTTCCTCTCAAAGAGGGGGGTCACCGCGCCCACCGCCTCCGCCACAATCTCGGACACCGCGGCATACTCCTTCCTCAGGCCCATCCGTCCGGCCTCGATCTGGCTCAAGTCCAGCACATCGTCGATCAGACTCGACAGATGGCGGGCATTCCGATAGATCATCGCCACGTCGCCTCGGTAGGCCGGTGGCAGCGGGTCCGCCTCGTAGGCTTGCGGCGCCGCGACCATCAGCTCGCTCAGGCCGATGATGAGATTCAGGGGCGTGCGCAGCTCGTGACTGATATTGGCGGCGAACTGCGCTTTCAGCTCGTGGGCCTCATCGGCGGCCCTCCTGGCTCGCTCCAGCTCCCGGTTCGCGGTCTCGAGCTGGTAATACGTATCGCGGAGCGTCTTCAGCGCCCGGTTCAGCTCGCCCTGACGGTCCTGAAGCTCCTCGGTCTTGCGCAGCGACTCGGCGTAGCTGCTCCAGGCCCACTCCAGGGCGGTATGCAGCGGCTGCGACAGCAGGAAGGCCACGACCGCGGCTGCCCAGACCAGCAGCATCGCACTTGTCACCTGGTCGTCGCCGAGGCTCCGCTCCGCGCCAATGGTCAGGCCGACGATGAGCGCCGTGGACAGGCCCGCCGCCAGAAAACTGAAGCTCGGGGCGACCAGCGGGCCCGCCAGCACGACGAGAAGCGCAAACCAGGGAGCCACCACCGCGAGCGATACGAGATGAGCAGTGCTCCCGAGGGTGAGGCCCAGCCCGATCAGGAGGACCGCGGCCGACACCCGTGTGTTCAGCCGAAGCAGGCGTTCGCTGGCCCAGGCGGTAGCCGCGAGCTCGGCGACGACGAGCACCCCGACCAGCCAGCCCCGGTTGTCGACCATCACGAGATAGGCCATCACGAGCAGGATCGCCGCGAGCACGCTGTACTGGGTGAGCCGAAGCGTCTGGAGGCGCAGCTCCTCGAGGTTCAGTCTCAGGTACGCCGCGCCGACGGAGTGAGATAGCCCGCTGTCCACGATGATCTCCCCCCTCTTGGAGCCGATTCGATGATGCTATCATATGGTATCTGGCCAGGTCCGGAGCGAAGCGCACCGCCTGTGGCAGGCGAACCACGCCGGACTCGCCAGGGTCGTCCTGGAGGCAAGACCGAGAACGAGCTGATCTTCATCGTCGAAGAAGCGCCCGAGGGAGGCTTCACTGCTCGAGCGCTGGGGGAGTCGATCTTCACCGAGGCGGACGACCTGGCCGAGCTTCACGAGCAGGTGCGCGACGCCGTGCGCTGCCACTTCGACGAGGACGCCAGACCGCGGATAGTCCGTCTGCACTTTGTGCGGGAGGAAGTGCTTATCGTATGACGTGGCCGGACACGCCGGGTTGAGCCGTGAGGAAGTGGCCGAGCGACTTTTCGGGAGGAGCTGACGCTCGGATCGCCACGAGGAGAGCGCCAGGAGGAGAGCATGACGAAGCCGATCTGGGGAGGCGTCGAGGCCGGGGGCACCAAGTTCGTCTGCGCGGTCGGGAGCGGGCCTGAAGACCTGCGGGCCGAGGTCCGCTTCCCCACCACCACCCCCGACGAAACGCTCGGGCGAGTGATCCAGTACTTTCGGGAGCGTCAGGCCGAGGAGCCGCCGCGGGCGATCGGCGTGGCATCGTTTGGACCGGTCGACCTCGACCCGGGCTCGCCAACGTACGGCTACATCACCACCACGCCCAAGCCCGGGTGGATCGACGCCGATGTCGTCGGGACGCTCCGAGGGGCGCTCGGCATCCCTGTGGGCTTCGACACCGACGTGAACGGAGCCGCCCTGGGCGAGCATCGCTGGGGCGCTGGCCGAGGCCTGGATACACTCGTCTACCTGACCGTCGGGACGGGGATCGGGGGTGGAGCGATGGTTGGCGGGAAGCTGCTGCACGGCCTGCTCCACCCCGAGATGGGCCACATCTACGTCCCGCGCGACTGGAGCCGCGATCCCTATCCCGGCTGTTGCCCCTACCACGGCGACTGCTGGCAGGGTCTGGCGGCCGGTCCGGCGTTGGAGGAGCGGTGGGGTCAGCCGGGGGAAACCTTGCCAGCCGACCATCCGGGCTGGGCGCTGGAGGCCGACTACCTGGCGTACGGACTGGTGAGCATCATTTGCGTTCTCTCGCCCCAACGGGTTATCCTGGGGGGCGGGCTGATGCAGCGCCCCCATCTCTTTCTGCTGGTGCGCCAACGGGTGCAGCGGATGCTCAACGGCTACCTGGCGGTGCCCGCGATCCTGGACCGCATCGACGAGTACATTGTGCCCCCGGCCCTGGGCAACCGCTCCGGCGTGCTGGGGGCCATCGCGCTGGCGCAGGAAGCCGGGTGGGTAGCC
>JACPQP010000330.1 GCA_016190465.1 Chloroflexota bacterium | reverse complement strand
GTAGTCGACGAGGAAGCGATCGTCGAAGAGGCGATCGTCGGCGCCCGACGGAACGGTCGAGAGGTGACCCCCGGGGTAGTCGGGCTCGAGCGCGCTCGCGCGCTCCGCGCCGATCGACCGGACGATCCGGGCTCGGATCAGCTCGGTATCCCAGTTCATCGAGAGGCTCCAGGCCATCAGCCCGGCAAAGGCCAGGCTATCGACCGGAGTCCAGGCGGCCGGCTGGAAGCGGAGCAGGCCGAACTCGATGGGGAGTCGGTGGCGGTTGCCGTCGATGTAGGCGTTGACGCCCTGCACGTACGCCTCGAGCGCCCGTCGGGCCTGGTCGGAGAGCCGCGGCGGTTCGGCCAACGCGCTTCGTCGAAAGCCGAGGCGGCGGAGCAGCCGGTCTGCCTCGACGGCCGCCTCGCCAAGCACCTCCGACAGCGTGCCTGCGCTGGCTCGGCGGTTCAACTCCATCTGCCAGAGACGGTCCTGGGCGTGGACGTAGCCCTGCGCAAAGAAGAGGTCGTCGAACGTCGCGGCGTACACGTGGGGCACGCCCCACCGGTCGCGCACGACCTGCACGTCGAAAGCGATGCGGCCGGGCCAGAGCTCGGCGTCGGTGCGCGGCAGTGGGCGACGGAGCGCGTAGAATGTGCTGGCGGCCGCCGCGATGCCGACTGCCACCGGCGCGAGGACCTTACGGAGGCGCTTCAGTCGGGCTGCTCGTCCAACCTTCATCGGTCAGTTCACCGTCCCTTCGGCCTCAGATAATAGCACCGGATGGAGGAGTCTGGCAACCGTTCGACGTGAAAGGCCCTGAAAGAACGGGCCCATTCTCTTGAGCGGAAGGTTCACAATCGGTATAATTCGACCAGGCCATCGTGCTGGGGGAAGAGGAGGCAGAGTCCGTCATGGCGGTCGCCCGCCCCTGCGTCGGCGCCCACGTGTCCACCGCGGGCGGGCTCGTCCACGCGGTCGATCGGGCGGTCGACATCGGCGCCCACTGCGTCCAGATCTTCGTCAGCGCCCCGCAGCAATGGCGGCAGACGCAGCACAAGGATGCCGATGTCGCCGCATTCCGGGAGGGGCTCGCCAGTCGTGGCCTGGCGCCCGTCTTTATCCACGCGGTCTACCTCCTCAACCTGGCGTCGCCCAACGAAGAGCTGCGCCGGCGGTCGGTCGAGGTGCTGCTCTCGCACCTTCGCGTGGCCGACCAGATCGGCGCGGCGGGGGTGATCTTTCACCCGGGGTCACACACCGGCAGTGGCGACGAAGCGGGTGAGCAGGCGATCGTGAACAGCCTCCGGTTCGCAATGCGTCAGCACGACGGGCCGGCCGGTCTGCTGCTGGAGACGACGGCGGGCTCGAAGGGGATCATCGGGGGGACGTTCGAGCAGCTCGCCCGGTTGATCGAACGCCTCGGCGGCGGGGCCCGACTTCAGGTCTGTCTGGACACCGCCCACGTGTTCGAGGCGGGCTACGACTGCATCACCGCCGATGGCGTCAACCGGATGCTGACCCGGTTCGATGAGACGGTAGGGCTGTCCCGACTGACCTGCGTTCACGCCAACGACTCGAAGACGCCGTTTGCCTCCCACGTGGATCGCCACGCCAACATCGGCGAGGGCCACATCGGCCGGGCGGGGTTCTGGCACCTGCTCCACGACCCGACCATTGCCGCGCGACCGTTGGTGCTGGAGGTACCGGGGTTCACCGGCGAGGGTCCGGACCGGCCCAACGTCGATCTCTTGCGGGCCATTGCCGCCGCCCCCTCGCCGGAGGTGGCGCAGGGGCTTCCGCTCCTGGTCACCGGTGATGACGCGTGACGCTGGGGGCGGCCCTCACCCCCTGCCCCCTCTCCCAATCCTGGGAGAGGGGGCAGGGGGCATAGGCGCTAGCTTGCGGTCACCTGGGGGCGAGGGCGCGGACCTCTCCCCCCTTCCCCCCTCCCCGACGCGGGGAGGAGGATGGCGGCTCCCCCTCTCCGCGCCCGCCCCCATGAGGAACGAGAGGGGGCAGGGGGTGAGGTCGGTCCCCGGTCCCGCCGTGCGAGGCCCTCAGTTAAGCGCATATGGGGGTAGCGGGTGAGGGCCGTCTCCCGCGTCGGGCCCGGCTCATGAACGGCGGGAAGGGGGGAGAGAGCCGTCCCTTGCTCAAGACCTTCGTGCCCTGCTTAGTGGTGAAGGCGGCATCCAGCGTGAGGAGTAGTGTGGCGACAGGCAGTGCAGCCCGGCCGATTCTGGCGGCCCCGATGGTCTCCGTCTGGGGGAGGGCGGGGCTCGGCGACCGCGATTTTGCCACCCTGGCCCTGGTCAACGTCGTCACCGGCATCACGCAGGGGATGATGCTGCCGGTGCTGCCGCTGTGGCTCACCGGTCCACTTGGCCTCGATCTCGCGACGGCGCTCTACGTGATGGCGTTGTTCGGCCTCGCGGCGGTCGCGGAAAACCTGGTGGCGGGCCGGATGATCGACCGGACCGGTCGCCCCTGGCTGATCCTCCAGGCGGGCTGCGTGCTCGGCGTGGCGCGCGGCGTGGCGTTCGCCACACTTGGTTCGACCCCGCTCATCGCGGCGGCCGGGATGGCCACGGGGCTCCTTCCGGCGTCCCCGCTGTTTGCGCTGCTCAACGGGCTGATGAACCGACGAGAGCAGGCCGGCGTTCGCCTGCCGCGCCAGCAGCTCACGAGCCTGATCCGGGCCGGATTCTCGCTTGGCTGGATGATCGGCGCGCCGGTCGGCACCACGCTCTACGCCCTCGCCGGACCATCGGCGACCTTCTGGGCGGTCACCGGATTGAGCGTCGTGGCGGTGTTGGTCGCTCCGCTGGTCGAGGATCTGCGCGTGGCGCCGGTCCGCCGCTCGCACGAGGTTGGCCGACCCGACCGGCGGCTTCTCCTGTTCGGGGTGGCGATGATGCTCGCGCTGTCGGCGGACTCGGCTCGGTTTCGCATCCTGCCGATCCAACTGGTCGAGGGGCTGCACGCGCCGGCCACGATGGTTGGTCTCGCCTACAGCGTGGGCAGTTTCTGCATGTTGCCGATGCTGCCCCTGCTGGCCCGCGTCGCCGATCGGGTTGGGGTCGGGCCAATCGTCGTGATCGGCGCCCTGCTCAACAGCGTCAGCATCGCAGCACTGTGGCTGATCGGCGCGCCCTGGCTCGTGCTGGTGCTCCAGGTGGTGTCGTCGCCGTCGGGGGCATCAATCTGGGGGCTGGGCATCAACATGGCGCAAGAGATCGGCCGCGACCGGGTGGGTACGGCGACGGGCATCTACTTTTCGGCCTGGGCCGCGGCCAGCGCAGTTGGCCCGTTCTTCGTCGGGGCGATCATCGGCGCCGTCCCGCTGCCGCTGACGTTCCTGCCGATCGCCGTGCTGGCGCTCGGCGCTGGCCTCCTCCTGGTGCCCCTCGGGAGTACCCACACACGTTCGCAAAGGTGGCCACCGTGACGAACGTCTTCACGGTGCCGTATGGGCAGGGCGGCCTCTCCTTCCGGCTGCCGACCGGCATGTCCGGCACGCTGGTCCAGTCTCGGTCGATGCGGCCGGTCCCCGACCCGTCGGCCGCGGTCGGCGCGGCGCTGGCGGCGCCGGTGGCCGGCCCCCGGCTGGCCGAGCTGGCCCGTCCGGGCGATCACGTGGCGATCGTCGTCACCGACGCGACCCGCGCCTGCCCCGACCACCTGCTCGTCCCGCCGCTGTTGGACGAGCTCGAGCGCGCGGGCGTTCCCGACCGGAACATCACGGTGGTCGTCGGGATCGGTCTCCACCGGCCGAGCACCTCGGAAGAGCGCCGCGCGAAGCTTGGCGACGCCGTCGTCAGCCGCGTGCGCGTGGTCGATCCCGAGCCGACGAATCCAGCCCAGCTCGTCGACCTCGGCCAGGTTGGCGCGGGCATCCCGGCGCTGGTGAATCGCGTCGTCGCCGAGGCCGATCTGGTCGTGGCGACCGGGGTAGTCGAGCCGCACCAGTACGCCGGCTACAGCGGCGGACGGAAGACAATCGCCATCGGCGCGGGCAGCGAGGCGATCATCGAGCGAACGCACAGTCCGGCGATGCTCGAACACCCCCGCGTGCGGCTCGATCAGATCGACGGCAACCCGTTTCACGAGGCGATCACCGAGGTCGCCCGGCGCGCCGGGCTGCGGTTTATCGTCAACGTCGTCGCGGACGATGACGGCCAGGTCGTCGCGGTCCGGGCCGGCGCCCCGGAGCCGACCTTCGCTTCACTGGTCGAGATCGCCCGGTCGCTGTTTACAGTGCCGATCCCCCGCCCGGTGGACGTGGTCGTCGCCGGAGTGGGCCACCCAAAGGACGCGAATCTGTACCAGGCTTCTCGCGCCGCCACCTACCTCTACTTCGCCCCGACGCCGGTCGTGCGCGAGGGCGGCATCATCGTGATCCCGGCAGTCGCCGACGAGGGGGCCGGTGCCGGGACTGGCGAGCGGCGGTTCCACCAGCTTCTCCGGGACGCGCCGAGCGCCTCGGCGGTAGTCGCTGGCGCCCGGCGACACGGGTATCCGGCTGGCGGGCAGCGGGCCTTCGTCGTGGCCAGGGTTCTCGAGCACTGCGAGATCGTCGTCGTCGGCGCGCGGGATCCCC
>JACPQP010000326.1 GCA_016190465.1 Chloroflexota bacterium | reverse complement strand
CGGGGGTGAGGTCGCGCCCGGTCTCCATGACAGGTGAGGCTATGTTCGTCTACCGGTACAGTCGCTGGGACGGCACCCAGGAGGTCAACCCATTCGATGCCGACGACCTCCTCGACCAGCTCGCCGATGACCTCATCGCCGACGGCGACTTGCCGTCGGCGATCCAGCGGGTCATGCGCTGGGGCGCCGAGCAGCGCGATGGCCAGCGCCTGCGCGGCCTCCAGGAGCTGCTCGAGCAGATCCGGAGTCGTCGCCAGCAGGTGCTGAACCGCCATCAGCTCGGCTCGGTGCTCGACGAGATCCGCGAGCGGCTGGACAGGATCATCGCGACCGAGCGCGCCGGGATCGACAAGCGTCTGGCCGAGAGCCGACAACGCGCCGAACACACCGGCGAGAGGAATCTCCTCAAGGCCCTCGAGGGCATTGCCGCCCGCAAGCGGCGAACGCTGGATAGCCTTCCCCCCGAGATCGGCGGCCAGATCCGGGATCTGTCCGACTACGACTTCATGGATGCCGACGCTCGCCAGCAGTTCGAAGATCTGATGCACCTGCTGCAACAGCAGGTGATGGGCACCTACTTCGAGGGGCTGCGGCAGCAGGTGGAGAGCCTCCGTCCGGAAGACCTGCGCCGGCTGCGCGAGATGGTCCGTGACCTGAATCAGATGCTCCAGGAGAAGGCCCGGGGTGGGAACCCGAACTTTCAGGCGTTCATGCAGAAGCACGGGCAGTTCTTCCCTCCTGGCATCAACAGCCTGGACGAGCTGATCGAGCACCTTCAACGCCGGATGGCGCAGATGCAGTCCTTGCTCAACAGCATGACTCCGGCCATGCGCCAGTCGCTCCAGGAGATGATCGACGCGCTCTTCCGGGATGACCGACTGCGCTGGGACCTGGCCCAGCTCGCGGCGAACCTCGAGCACCTGATGCCGACGCGGCAGTTCCGCAACCGCTATCCGTTCAAGGGTGACGAGCCGTTGACCCTCGGCGAGGCGCTCCAGACGATGGAGCAGCTCCAGGGGCTCGACCAGCTCGAGAAGCAGCTCGCCAGCGCGCAGCGGACCGGGCAGCTTGCCAACGTGGATGCGGACCAGCTCGAGGAGCAGCTCGGAAAAGAGGCGCGCTCCGCGCTCGACCAGTTGCAGCAACTGATGAAACAGCTTGAAGAGGCTGGCTACATCCAGCGGAAGGGCGGGCGCTGGGAGCTCACACCCCGGGCGATCCGGCGGATCGGCCAGCGGGCGCTCCACGACATCTTCGCCCAGCTCAAGCGCGATGCCTTCGGCAAGCACGCGACCCACGAGCGCGGCGCTGGCGGCGAGCGGGTTGACGAGAGCAAGCCCTACGAGTTTGGCGACGCGTTCCACCTCGATCTGCGCCAGACCTTGATGAACTCGCTCGTTCGCGAGGGGCCAGGCACGCCGATCCGGCTCGCCCCCGCCGATTTCGAGGTATTTCGGACCGAGCTGCTGACCCAGGTCGCGACCGTGCTGATGGTCGACATGAGCCGGTCGATGATCCTCCGGGGTTGCTTCGCCGCGGCGAAGAAGGTCGCCATGGCGCTGGATAGCCTGATCCGCGGGCAGTTCCCGAACGACAGCCTCGACGTGCTCGTGTTCTCCGACTACGCGCGCCCGCTACGACCGGAGATGCTGCCGCACGTCGTCTGGAACGAGGACGTGTACGGCACGAACTTGCAGCACGGCCTGCTGCTGGCCCGCCAGCTCCTGGCCCGACACAAGGCGGCGAACCGGCAGATCATCGTGATCACCGACGGCGAGCCGACCGCGCACCTGGAAGACGGCATCGCGCATTTCTCGTATCCGCCGACGCACCGGACGATCCAGGAGACGCTGCGCGAGGTCGGTCGCTGCACCCGGGAAGGGATCGTGATCAACACGTTCATGCTGGAGAACGGGCATTACCTCGTCGATTTCGTCAACCAGATGACGAAGATCAACCGCGGCCGGGCCTTCTTCGCGACGCCCGATAAGCTGGGCGAGTACATTCTGGTGGACTACGTCGCCCGCAAGCGCAAGCAGATCCGCTAGCCCTTGATCCCTGTCAGGGCGATGCCCTGGACGAAGTACCGCTGGAGGAAGACGAAAAGGACGACGATTGGGATGGTCGCCAGGACTGACCCAGCCATCAGGAGGGACCAGCTCGTGTAGTAGCGGCCGCGCAGCAGCGCCAGGCCGAGCTGGATAGTGAACAGTTCGACCTTGTCCAGGAAGATGAGGGGGCCGAAGAAGCTGTTCCACTGGCCCATGAAGGCGAACACGCCGAGCGTGGCCAGGGCCGGCTTCATCAGCGGGAGCGAAACCCGCCAGTACACCCCGAACGAGGAGCACCCGTCGATCCGCGCCGCGTCTTCGAGTTCCGTCGGCAGCGAGAGCATGAACTGGCGCAAGAGGAACGTGCCGTAGGCGCTGCCAAGCATGGGCGGGATGATCAGCGGGAGGTGGGTGTTGATCCAGCCGATCTGGTGCATCAGGACGAAGAGCGGGACGATCGTCACCGCGCCCGGCACCATCATCGTCGCCAGCAGCAGCATGAAGATTGCGTCTCTGCCCTTGAACTGGAGCCGGGCGAAGGCGAACGCCGCCAGCGAGACGGTGAACAGCTCGCCCCCCACCGCCAGGGTCGTGATCTTCGCGCTGTTGACGACGAAGGTCCAGAACGGTATGGAATTGAAGACTTTGTCGTAGTTCTCTAGCGTCGGCCAGAGCGGTATCCAGGTGGGGGGAAACATGAAGGTCTCGAAGTCCTGCTTGAAGGAGCTGGCGACCATCCACCAGAACGGGACGAGGCAGCTCGCGCAGAACACGATGAGGAGAAGGTGGGTGAGCGCCCGCCGAGTTGCCTCCACGGCTTGCCGCCTCGGGAGTCGACGTGGCGCCGCCCGGACGACAGTGGTGGTTGTCGCCATCTACATCACCTCTGCTGACATCGTCTTGGCTGACATCGCCTCACTGGTAGTGCACCCAGGTTCTGGCCAGGCGGAACTGGATCGCGGTGATGATGAAGATGATCACCGCGAGTATCCACGCCATGGCCGCCGCGTAGCCCATACGCGAGCTGCCGAACGCGGTCTGCCACAGGTAGTACACGTAGACGTTGGTCGAGTTGAGCGGGCCACCGTTGGTCATGATGTAGATGAGGCCGAACGACTGGAACGACCCGATCACGCCCATCACGAGGGTGAAGAACGTGCTTGGGGTGAGCAGTGGCACGGTGATGTGCATGAACTGCCGGAGCCGGCCGGCGCCGTCGATGGTTGCCGCTTCGTACAGGTGCTGGCCGATGCCCTGGAGGCCCGCAAGGTAGATCACCATGTTGTAACCCAGGCCCTGCCAGACCCCCACAGCCACGACGGCAGGCATTGCCAGGTCGGGATCGCTCAGCCAGCTAGGACCCTTGATGCCCACGAGTGACAGCACGTAGTTGAACAGCCCGAACTGCCCATCGTAGAGCCAGGCCCAGGCCAGTCCGACGGCAAGGGCCGAGGTGACGACCGGCATGAACAGGGCGGCGCGGTAGATCGAGACGCCGCGGACCTGCTGGTTGAGGAGCACCGCCAGCAGGAGGGGCAGCACGACGCTCGGCGGCACGGAGAGGACCACGTAGTAGACAGTGTTGCCCAGCACCTGCCAGAAGAGCCTGTCCGCGTAGAGCAACTGCTGGAAGTTGCGCAGACCGATGAACCGCGGCGGGCTCATCATATCCCAGGCGTTCAGGCTCAGGTACATCGACGACACGATGGGTAGCAGCATGAACGCGAGGAAGCCGACGATGTGCGGGGCGATGAAGAGGTACCCCTCGACGTCACGCCACCGGAAGCGTTTGCGCCTGACTGTTGCCGCCATGATCACCTGCTTGGTTGTCTGTCTCTGGAGTCGGTGGGGGCGCGCGAGCACGCCCCCATTGGCCAGGGGCCCTTCGCCATCAGCTTTCAGCCGTCAGGAGCCAGGAAGCCAGCGGACCTCTCCGGCTCATAGCTGACGGCTTAGCGCTGACCGCTACGCCCTCAGTCCTCGGGCTTCCTGACGATCTCCTCCATTCCGGCCTGCATCTCCTTCACGGCATCGGCCACGGCCTTGCGGCCGAGGAAGATGGCCTCCATATTCGGCGTGATCGCGGTGTTGAGGAGCTGGACGTGGTGCGGCCCCAGTCGGTCGTTCTGGACGATGTCGTACTTTTGCGACGCGTCGAGGAAGACCTGGCCGCCGTGCCTCTTCATCTTATCGCTGAGGAACGCGCCGACTTGCTTGACCCCGGCGGGGATCGAGAAGCCACTCCGGCCGAGCACCACGACGCCCTCGCCGATGCTCATGCTTTTCAGAAAAGCGAAGCACTCGTCCTTGTACTTCGTCTTGGCCACGATGGCGGCCCCCGAGGTCCAAGTCATCGTTGCCCGGGGGCCGCCCTGGTAAGCCAGCGGCAGGTGGGTGACCATCCAGTTGAGCTTGTCCTCGTTCTTGAGGAGCTCGACTGTGTTGATGGTCGTGCCTGGCCACATGGACAGCCGGCCGGTGAGCATCCGGGGGGTGGAGGCTTCGGTCTTCAGCGCCTCTGGCCCCGGAGCGAGCTTGTATTTCAGGACGGTGTCTGCCAGCCACTGGAGAGCCTCGACGTTCTTCGGGTGGTTGATGGTCGGGGTCTGCCAGTCCACATTCGGCTTCTCGCGGTCGAAGAACCCGGGACCGCCGTTCTGCCACAGCCACCCCTCGGCATTCCCCTGCCCCATCGGGGTCAGATAGCTGAAGACGGTCTTCTCGCCGGCCTCCTTCTTGAGGATGGCGCCCTTCTCGACCACGTCCTTCCAGGTCCAGGTGTCGTCCGGAGGCTTGATCCCAGCCTTCTGGAATAGGTCGACGTTGTAGAACAACCCCCAGGCGACGTAGTCCTTGGGGATGCCGTACAGCTTCGTGTCCACCCGGTAGCCGTCGAGCACCTTCTTCGGGATCGCCTCGGTGCCGAACTCCTTGTCGGCCTTCACGTAGTCGTCGAGCTGCAGGAGCAGCCCCTTGCGGCCCCACGTAATGTACTGCCCGTACGTTGGCACAGAGATCAGATCGGGCGGGTTGCCGGCGGCAAGCCGCGAGCTGATCTTGGCCAGGATGTCCAGCCACCCCCCGACGACAACCGACTTCTCGAGCTCGATGTTGGGGTTGGCTTTCTCGAAGACGCTCCAGGCCTCCTTGTGGAGGTCGTCGACGTAGCCGAGGTACTCGATCTTGATCTTCGGCGCGGTCGCCGGCTTCGCCGCCGCAGTCGGCTTGGCTGGCGCGGGCGTCGGGGTAGCCGGGGCCGGGGCTGGCGTGGCGGTCGGCGCTGCCGCGGGCTTTGGCGCGGCGGCCGGGGCTTGCGTGGGGGCGGGCGCCGCTGGCGCAGGGGCCTTCGTGGGCGGCGGCGCTGGCGTGGGCGCCGGCGCGCACGCGGCAATTGCCGTGCCGGCCACGCCCAGCATGGCCAGTCGAATGGCTTCGCGCCGCGAAAGGTTGCGGGTTGCCATTGGAATCCATCCTCCTCTGCTTGCGTTCTCGCTTGGTGTGTCGGTCCGGATCGTCGCGGACTGGTCTACGGTCTTTTGGGGGATCAACTGTCCCCGGGTTGTGCCGAGCGAAAGCGTCTGCTCGCTCCTGATCACCTTCCTCCGGCGCATTGTCCCCGGGCGCTGCGCTTCTGTCAACGTCAGCCCCGGCTCTCGCGCCGCTGATCCTGGTCCTGGCCTCGCGGCGCTACTGCGCGCCCTCGCCGATCGCCGGTGCGCCGGGGGGATGATCGGGTCGGCCGCGCCTCAGCGGCCGAAGAACTCGACCGTGACCTGGAAGGCCCGGCGGGCGACGACGTGAGGATCCTCTGCCCAGAGCGCGTCGTTGCGCGATCGACACATAGCGATGCCAACGTCTAGCTCCTTGCCCGACGCCGTCCGTGCTGGCGCAGCGCACGGAACATCGTCTCGACGTTCGCCAGCGGCGTCTCGGGCATCACGCTGTTGGCCGGCGAGGCGATGAAGCCACCTCGCGGACCATCGAACAGCCGGATGATCCCCGCGATCCCGTGCTCGACCTCCTCCGGCGAGCTGCTCACGAGGAAGTGCTGGACGTCGATGCCGCCGCAGAAGGTCAGGTGGTCGCGGAACTCCCGGACGACCACCCGGGCGTCCATAGCGTGGGGCTGGATGGGGTTCAGCACGTCCAGGCCAGCGTCGATCAGGTCGCCGACGATCGAGGTGATGTTGCCACAACTGTGCAGGATCGTGTGCATCCCCAGCCGGTGCGTCTCGTCGAAGATCCGACGGTACCACGGCTTGAAGAACTGTCGCCACATGGCCGGGTCGATCAGCAAGCTCCCCTGCCAGCCCCAATCGTCGGTGAAGAAGATCGCGTCCACGCCGGCGCGGCCGAAGTTACGGACCAGGCCGAGGTAGTACTCAACCAGATGCTCGCCGAGCATCAGGACATCTTTGCGGTTCACGTACAGATCCACGAAGAGCTGCTCCATCCCCCGGATGGCGTGGAGCTGCTCGAAGGGGCCGTACGCCCAGTGGCCCGCCACGTAGACGCCGGGGTTCTCGGCGACAATCTTCGGCACGTGGTCGAAGCGTCCTGGCGAGTCGGGATCCGGGATGTATCGCTTCAGGTACCAGTCGAGCTTGTCCCAGTCGTCCAGATAGCTGCCACCACGCTGTCCGCCGACGCCGCCCTCAGCTCGATGCGTCCAAACGCCGAACTCGTTGGCGCCCTGCTCATCCGGCTCCCAGCCAGTAGGATGAGCCGGCAGCACCATGATGAAGTCGTTGGGGTTCGCCTGCACCAGCTCAACCAGCCGCGGCTCGTGCAGCGCCCAGAACTCTCTCGAGAACCAGTTGAACCAGCATGGGACCTGCTCCGGGTCTCGCCGCTCAATGGCCCTCCTCACGTCCTCCTTCGGCAGTCGCTGCTGGTTGGCGTGAGGTCCGACGTGCCGGTCGTACGGGCAGTGTCGGTAGTAGTGGGGCACCTGCGGCAGCACTTGGCGCTCCTCCAGACAGGGACTAATTCGTCGCCAGGTACATCGGCTCGAAAAGGCCCAGCAGCCTGGCCTGCTGGCGCCGGCGAGCGGGCCCGGATCGACGCCGAGAGAGCCCGGTTCCGCCAAGGTGGGCGATATACCGTGAGATAGTCTACCGCGTCCGGGCGCTCGAATCATCGGGTTTCGTGCCACCGAGCGGCCAGGAATGGGCCGCCGGAGTGCCAGCGCCGGGTAGCTGTGGGCAATCACTTGTCAGCGGCCATCTGGGTTTATCCGTGTTCATCTGTGGTTACCGTTCGTCCCGGTGCCGTTCCCGCCGAATTCCCCAGCGCATCGCTCCGTGCTAGAATAGCGCCATGCTTGACCGGGAGACCTTTGCTGGCTACGTCCGGGAGGTGCTGGACCGGCTCCACGACCGGGCCTTCCTCCGGACTCACCCACTGGCGGAGCTACTGGCGCTGGCCGGGCAGCCCCTTTCGGGTAGCGCGGTGCGCTCGGCCATCGACGCGGCCATCGAGGAGCTGAAGCCGCTGCCCGATGCGCCGCCACTGTCGCCAGCCTGGCGCCGCTACCGGCACCTGGTGCTCCGCTACGTCGAGGGTCAGAGCTTCGAGGAGACCACCCGCCGCCTGATGATCAGCGTCCGGCAGGGCCGGCGCGACCACGCCGAGGCCGTCGCCGAGCTGACGGCCGTGCTCTGGCAGAGGTACCTGCGGGCGCAGTCGCCCAGGGGACAGGACGACCGGGCCATGGATGGCCAGTCCCGCCTGGAGGGGTCCGATGCCGACGAATCCATCCTCCAGGCGGAACTCACCAAAGTCGAGGGGCCGAGCGAAGAGGGCCCGACGGACCTGGCGGAGGCCCTGCGCGACGCTTTCTCGACGCTCGGCGGGCTGGCTCGGACCGCGGGGGTCTCGCTGGACCTGTCGGCGCCGGCCGACCTTCCACCGGTCGGGGCCAGCCGCGTGGTCCTCCGCCAGATCCTCCTGAACTTCCTGGTCGGCGCCATCAAGCTGGCGCCGACATTCCGGATCACGGTGTCGGCAGTCCGGGCCGAGGAGCGCGTCGAGCTACGGCTGGTCCTCGCCAGGCCCGCCGGCCGCGCAGCCAACGGGCAGGCGGCTCTGCCTTCGCCCGGGGATGCCGAGGCTGCCCTGGCCATCTGCCAGCGACTGGCGAAGCTCCAGGGAGGGAGCGTCAGGGCGGACGCAGCGGGCGGCCAGGTCGCCAGCCTCGAGCTCGTCCTGCCGGCCGTGGCTCCGACGACGGTCCTGGTCGTCGACGACAACCCCGACGTCGCCCGGCTCTTCCGTCGCTACCTGGCCGCGGGGAACTACCGGGTGATCCATGCGACCAACGCCAGCGGCGCCCTGGAGCTCGCCAGCGAGACCCGGCCTGACGTCATCACGCTGGACGTGCTCTTGCCGTCCCACGATGGGTGGGAGATCCTGCGCGACCTGAAAGAGCGGCCGGAGACGAAAGACATTCCGGTTGTCGTCTGCTCAATCCTTCCGGAGAGGACGCTGGCCCTCTCCCTGGGCGGCGACGACTTCGTGGCCAAGCCGGTCACCCGGGAGGCGCTATGGACGGCGCTGCGGCGCTGGCAGCGTCGGGGACGTTGAGAAGCACGTCCAGCCCACCGCGCACGCACCGCATCGCCTCGCCGACGCTCAAGCCCCCCGGCCGGCTCAGGCTCAGCCGGCCGACCACCACGGTCTCATCGTCCCGTCCCCGGGCCGAGACCACGATCACCGGGACGTGGCGCAGGTCCTCTCGGGAGCGTATGCGCTCGAGCACCTCGTAGCCGCTCAGGCCCGGCATGAGCAGGTCCAGCAGGAGGACGTCTGGCCGCTGCTCTTCCAGGAGGCGCAGCCCTTCGTCGCCGCTGTGTGCGCAGCGGACCCGGAAGCGCCGGGACAGCGAGCGCGCCATGGCGACCAACAGGCGCGCCATCTCCGGGTCGTCCTCGACGACAAGGAGGCATCGCGCACCCTTGCCCAGACGACTCAGCGCCGCACCCAACTGCTCGCGGGTGACCGGCTTCACCAGGTAGTCGAGTACGCCCAGGTGGCGGGCCGTGGAGCGCAGGGTGTGCATCTCACACACGAGCATCGGGACGCTCGGCGGATACCCGTTCGCCACGCCGAGCTCAGGTTCGGACGCACGAAGGGTCCATCTGGACCCTTCGTGCCCTGGCCGCCGTTCCTGAGCCGGGTCCGTGAACGGAGAGGAGGTGCCGACCTCACCTCCCGGCCTTCTCTCCAACAGCGGAGAGGGGGTGCCGGGGGTGAGGTCCAACCCCACGCCGTCGGGCGAGCGGATCAGCACAATCGCCTGCGGCGCCGGTTGTCCTGCGACCTGGTCGAGACTGCTCACGGTGTCGGCCGCGACCACCCGGTAGCCGTCGAGATAACGACGGAACACCCGGGCAGCTTCCTGGTCCCCCCCGACGACAGCCACGGTCCGCGCATCGCCCGCCGCCAGCGCGGTCCTGGTCAGCTGATCCCAGCCGGCCTGTGTGGTCACGCTAACGACGTTTTCACAGAGGGGCAGCGTGAAGTGGAAGGTACTACCGGCCCCCTCCTGGCTCTCCACCCACATGCTCCCCCCGTGCATCTCGGCAAAGCGCTTGCTCACCGCCAGGCCGAGACCAGAGCCGCCATACCGACGGCGCAGCGGGTCACTCGACCGGCTGAACTGCTGGAACACGGTGGGCAGGTCGGCAGCCGGTATGCCCACCCCGGTGTCTGCGACGGACACATGCACCTCATCCCCCGGCCGCCGTTCCTGAGCCGGATCCGTTAACGGAGAGGGGGCCCGGGGGGTGAGGTCGGTACCCCTCTCCGCTAACGGAGAAGGGGCCCGGGGGGTGAGGCTACTCCTGGCGCGGATCGTGACCCCGCCACGGTTAGTGAAACGCGCCGCATTGTTCAGCAGGTTGATCAGGATTTGCCGGACGCGGGTGGGGTCGACGTAAACGAGCGGCAGGTCCGCGGGCAGGTCGAGCGCGAGGCTGAGGCCCTTGTCCTTGAAGAGGCTCTCGACGGTGGCCGCCGCCGCCTCGACGATGCCGGCCAGCGCTGTTCTCCGCCGATCGAGCGCCATCCGGTGCGCCTCGATCTGCGACAGGTCGAGCACATCCTCGATCAGGTTCGAGATGTGGCAGGCGTTCCGGTAGATGGCCTCGACGTCGCCGCGATAGCTCTCGGGCAGCGCCTCGCCGTAGGCGTTGCGGGGGGTGAGCACCATCATCTCGCTGAAGCCGATGATCAGGTTCAACGGAGTGCGCAGCTCGTGGCTGATCGTGCTGGCAAACTCGACCTTGGCCCGGCGCGCCTCCTCGGCGGCCTCGCGCGCCCGAGCCAGCTCCTCGTTGGCCCTCTCCAGTCGACAGCACGCCTCGTCGAGCCCCTTCAGCGCTTGGTTCAGCTCTCCCTGCCGGTCGCGCAGCTCCTCGGTCTTGCCCCGGAGCTCGGCGTAGCTGTTCCAGGCCCAGCCCAGGGCCGTGTAGACAGGCCGAGAGGCGAGCCACGAGAGGCCCGCGCCGGCCCACGCTCCGAAGACGACCGCGTCGGCGAAGCTGCTCTCCGGACCCGCCACGGCTCCGGGCGCCAGAAGGAGCGCCAGCACGCTGACGAGCCCGGCGGCAGCCGCGCCGGCCGCCGGGCCCAGGAGGAGGCCGGCGGCGACTGCCACCAGGGGGAACGAGACCAGCCCGAAGTCAGAGGGATACACGTGCAAGCCGAGCGTGACCACCAGGAAGAGAACGGCGAGCAGGGCGACGACGCCGGCCGGCTGGGCGAGCCGCTGGCACTGCTGGGCCAGGAGCACGCCGAGAAAGAGAACGGCGACGGGCGCCAGCGTCAGGGGCCGCGCTCCCTCGACCGCGAGGAACATCACGACGGCGCTCAGGACGAGCAGTCCATACACCAGGAGCTGCATACTCTCGGCCCGCAGCTCGTGCAGGTCGATGTCGGCCGCCGCGCCATGAAGATTCGTGCTCATCTGTGGTCTCTCCCCGCCTTTTCGCCAAGTCACTTACTTCCCCTTCCCCCAGTATTGGGGGCTCGAGCTCAGGAACGGCGGTTGGGGGATGAGGGCCGTCACCGCGCTGGTCGCACTACGACGGCCTCGGCGCCGATGCGCCCCTCCTCGCAGACCAGGGCCACTCCCCCACCGGCGAGCGGGCAGTCGGCATCCTCGACCACGAAGAGCGCCTCACCGCCCGTCTGATCGTGCGCGTCCGCCTTCACGCGGTTGCCCACCACGCACAGCGCCAGATCGTAGTTCTCGCCAGGCCGCCAGGCGAAGCTCCTCTCGCCCAGCACCGTGTCGCCGTCGAGCGCCTTGACCAGACGGGCCATCCCGTCGTCGCCGAGGAGCAGCGCGTAGTAGCGGCGCATACCCTGCACCCGGGCGGCCAGGCCAAACGACTTCACCATGTGGGGCCGGATGGTGGCGCTGACTCGATAGTCGGTCCACTCCCGGGCGCCCTGGATCAAGAGGCCGGTGCCCTCGTTCTGCACCAGGCGAAACGCCTCGGGCCAGCGCTGATCCCACTGGTCCACGCCGTCCACCCACGCGCGTCGCCACATCGTTTCGGTGCCCGGGCGTGCATCGGGCGGTCGGGTGAGCACCACGTCCGGCGAGCCGTCCCAGGTGAGGAAGTCCAGATAGACCGCGCCATCGGCCCGGCTCTCGCTGCTCAGCTCGACGCCGACCTCGGCGATCGGCGCGCCGCCGGTGTCGCCGATCTGCCAGGCGAAGTCGTAGCCGGCGCCCGGCACCAGATCTGCTCGCGGCCCCCGGGTGATCGCCAACTGGTCCGCGCGGCCGTACGTGCGGATGTAGAGGCCGCAGCTCACCGGCCGCGGGTTGTCGGCGCCGGCGGCGAGGCTGGCCCGGATGGTCTGGCCGGGGTACAGGGTCGGCGAGGCCATCAGCGCATAGCCGCCCGCGTCGATCGCTTCGGGCGGGATGAAGGTGGGCGTCGCCACCCGGGCGGCTCGCCCTCGGGCGACGCCACGATAGCGCAGGGCCAGACTGCGACCGCCCCGTCGACTGTGACCGACCACGTTCTCCACCGATACGGTGCCCCGGCACTCGACACTCTCCTCCGGCCGGAAGCCCTGCACCGCGCCGGGCAGCTCGAAGTGGAACCGCGCTCCGTCCTTCGGCGCCAGCGGCTGCTCGAAGGGCGAGTTGCCGGCCAGGGCCCGGCCAACGTTGACGATGTGGTAGGCTTCGCTGGCCGCGTCGGTGATCGCGCGCCCGCCGTCGGCGGTCAGCAGGTAGAGCCGGTCGGCGATCGGGCCGCGCCAGTCAGGGCCGGCGTCGATGCCTGCCAGGCCGTTCCTGATGCCCAGCAGGCAGCCCAGGTTTCCGGAGTTGCAGTCCGTGTCCCAGCCCGAGGTGTTCACGATCATCAGCGACCTCTGGAAGTCCCCGTCGCCGTACAGCAGCCCCAGGACGATCAGGCCGTGGTTGGGCACGATGTGGCAGTTGCCGCCATACCGGTCATAGCCGTAGCGCGCCTCCAGGAGCTGCCGCGCCCGGCGCCAGTCCCGCTCGCGGGCGTGCCACTCCCGGACGTCGTCGATCAGGCGACGGATCACCGAGTCGCGGGGAATGAACGACACGGCGGTGTCGATCAGCCGGTCGACGTCGGCCTCCACGAACGCCTGCGCCTCCATGGCGGCCACCACCTGAGCGCCATAGATCGCCTCGCCGTCGTGGCTGACGCTGGCCGCCCGGCGGGCCAGATCGGCCGCCAGCTCCGGATCGCCCGGCGAGACCATCGCCCAGCCGTCGATGAAGATCTGGGCGCCGATCTGCTCGGCGACCACCTTGCCGTTGAGCGCGATCGAGCCGCTGCGGGGCGCTCCGACGCCGCGCTTCAGGCGGAGGTAGGCCGTGTGCTCAGTGGAGTTGCCCAGGCCGCCCCACCACAGGATCGTGCGCCGGTCGATGAGGTAGTTGAGCCAGGTCTGGCCAATCCGGGCCGGAGTGAGGTCGCGAGGGTTGCCGTAGTCAGGGAGCGCCCGGACGAAAGTGAAGGTGCCGCTGATGTCGTCGTCGGCCACGACGAGTGGCTTGCCCAGTTTCTCGTGGACGTAGTAGCAAATCTGTCCCAATTCCGCCGCAATGCGGTCGTGGGGCCAGCCCTCGAAGGGCCGACCCAGGTACACGCCGATGATCTTGCCCAGCACGCCGGCGTAGACGCGCTCCGTGTAGTCGTGGGGAACGGCCATTGGTGTTCCTCCTTTCGTTGTCGGGTCATTGTCGGGCCATTGTCGGGGATTCAAACGCCTGCGCAGCAGCTTGTCAATACCCTCGTGCTGATTACTGAGGACCGAGTCGGAGGGTATAATACCGGGTACCCAGCGCTGAGCACTGGGCGCTCAGCGCTCGTTACTCGGCGCTCGGCACTTAGCACTCATCAAGGAGCATGGAGCCGATGGAGTACTCGCCGATCTCGCTCACTCTCGCCCGCCTGCGCGCGGCTGCTGATCAGACGAACGATGCCTGGCCGGCCATGCGCTGGGACAAAGTGGCTGGCCCCGGTCCGGAGTCGCTAGAGCTTGCCAGCAGCGGCATGTTCAGCGGCCTGGCGCTCGAGCCCGGAGTCGACCTTACGCTGCGTAGCCAGCTCGATCTGCCGTCTCGCCTGGCCGGCGTCTCGTTGGTGGGAGACCCGCTGGAGCTGTCGATTTTCAGCCTCTACCCGATGGATCTGTGGTGGAACCATCAAGCGGTATTCTCCGACGATCGGCCACCGGTGGCCGCCGGCCCCGCGCTGGTCGAGGTGATCCGCGCCCTGCGCCCCGGCGACAACGGCGAACTGGTGGCCCGCGTGCGCGTCCCCAACAACCAGATGACTTCGTGGTTTCGCCTGCGGTTCACCACCCCTGGCCTGCGGGCGCGCTTCGACCTTCTCGACACTCTCTGGGCGGAGCTGGCGCTGGCCGATGCGCTCGCGACGAGCATCGAGGAGCGCAAACTGGTCGAGCGAGCGGCCGAGCTGGTGCCCCAGGAGCTCATCGCCGAAGACGGCGACTCGCTCGCCGTGGCGCTGCGGCGGATGGAGGACTGCCTGGCGCCGCTGAGCGCCCCGGCGGCGGGCCTCACGGTCCACGTCATCGGACACTCTCACATCGACATGAACTGGCTGTGGACCTGGCCCGACACGGTGGAGGTCATTCGGCGCGACTTCAAGAGCGTGCTGTCGTTGATGGACGACTACCCCGAGATGACTTTCACCCACAGCCAGCCGGCCACCTACGAAGTGATCCGTCAACTGGAGCCGGCGCTGTTCGCCCGTGTCCTGGAGCAGATCCGGCGGGGCCGCTGGGAGCCGGCGACGATGACCTGGGTGGAGGGTGACGGTAATATGGCCTCGGGCGAGGCGACGGCCCGCCAGCTCCTCGAAGGGGTGACCTTCTCCCGCGAGGTCCTGGGCGCCCGGCCGTCGACCTTCCTCGCCCCGGACACCTTCGGGCACGCCGGCAACCTGCCGCAGCTTGCGGCGTCAGCCGGCGCGGCACGCTACTACCACCACCGCTGCAACCCGGGCCAGGCCGACCAGTGGCCGGCGTACTGGTGGGAGGGGCAGGACGGCACGCGGATCCTCGCCATCTCCACCTCCACCTACAACGGCGCCATCCGGGCGCGCGACCTCGCCGAGGCGGCGATGCATGCGCGTCGCCACGGGCTGAGCGCGAGCCTCCACTTCCACGGCATCGGCGACCACGGTGGCGGCCCGGCGCGGCACAACCTCGACGCCCTGCGGCGCTTCCAGCAGCGACCGCTGCTGCCGACGGCCCGGTGCAGCACCCTCGACGCCTACGCCCGAGCGATCCTGGATTCGGGGGCCGTGCTGCCAACGCGCCGCGGCGAGTCCAGCACCATCTTCGAGGGGTGCTACACGACTCACGCCGACACCAAGCGCTACAACCGGCACGGCGAGAACCTGCTCTGCACTGCCGATACCCTGGCCGCGCTGGCCGGCCAGGACCCGGGGGATGAGCTGCGTGAAGCCTGGCGGACCGTGCTCTTCAACCAGTTTCACGATATCCTGGACGGGTCCGCGATCCACGAGGCCTACGAGAAGAACGCCGAGGACTTCGTGGCGGTGGTGGCGACGGCGCGGGCCACGGTCGATGGCGCCCTCTCCGTGCTCGAGCGGGGGATCGAGCCAGGGCACATCGCGGTCACCAACCCATTGGGCTGGGAGCGAGAGGACTGGGTCGAGGTGCCGGTTCCGATCGAGCGCGATGCCGTCTGGCTCATCGGCGACCAGGGGCACCGGACGGTCGGCCAGCGAACGGCCGATGGGCTGGGCTTCGTGGCACGGGTGCCCGCGTTCGGCACGGTCAGCTACCGGGTCCAGCCCGATGGAGGACCTGACCCCCTGGCCGCCGTTCCTGAGCCGAACCCGTCGCAGGAAAGCGAGGCCCTGCGGGCCGAGCCATGTTACGCGCCGACCGATGCCCGACGGGCCTCGATGCTCTCGTCGGTCGCCGACGAGCCGCCGTACCTGCGCATCGAGACCGCGGTCTTTCGGATCTACCTGCGCCGCGACTCTGGCATCCTGGTCTCGTTCTACGACAAGCGGGTCGGGCGGGAGCTGATCGGCTACGGCATGCGGCGGGGAAGCGACTACCTCGACACCGCCCGGGCCGACCTGGCCTTCAACGTGTTGCAGATCGCCGACGAGCACCCCCACGGCATGGCCGCCTGGCACCTCGACGAGGTGCACGCCGAGACGAGCCTGCTGCGCGGCGCCGCGACCCGGGTGATCGAGGCGGGACCGGCGCGCCTGGTCGTCGAGGTGTGCCACCAGGTTCGCCAGTCGTCGGTCGTCCAGCGGATCATCTTCTACCGCGATCTGGCGAGGGTCGATCTCCAGACCGCGCTGGACTGGCAGGAGATCGGCGGCGCTCAGGCGGGCATCCCGAACCTGAAGGTAGCCTTCACCGCGCACCTCCCCGAATGCGAGGCCTGGTTCGAGACGCCGTTCGCGGCGGTTCGGCGGCCCAGCGACGGTCAGGAAGTGCCGGCGCTCCGCTGGGCGGACGTCGGCGGGGACGAGTACGGGATCGCACTCCTCAACGACAGCAAGTACGGCTACGACGCGCTGGGCACCCGACTGCGCCTCACCCTCGTCCGCGGCGCCTACTCCCCCGACGCGATCTCTGACGTCGGCCAGCACTCCGTCGTCTACAGCCTCGTGCCACACCCGGGAAGCTGGCGCGACGCGGGGATTCCGCGGCTCGCCACCGGCCTCAACCAGCCGCTCCTGGCGCGAGAGGTGGCAGCCGACGCTCCCGCGTCAAGAGGCGAGAACGGGACGACGTGGCGGCCGATCGCAGTGGGGGCACCCTCGGTGCTGATCGCCTGCCTGAAGATGTCGCACGACCGGACCGGTCGCGTGATTCGGCTGTACGAGAGCGCCGGTCGCGCGGGGGAGGCGGAGGTGCGGGGGCTTCCCGCGGGCGCCCGGGTCTGGGAGACCAGCGTCGTGGAGGACTGCCTGCGGGAGCTACCGGTTCAGGGCGAGGCGGTGCGACTGGCGTTTGGCCCCTGGCAGGTGCGCACAGTGCTGGTGCAGTAGAGGGTAGCTCGCGACTTTCGTCGCCGAGCACCTTGCGCCCGTTCGTCTGGTGCCGGTAGAATGAGGAGATGATAGCCAACGACTACTTGGAGCCGGAGGGTTCGTATGCTTGACAACCTTCACATCGAGTGGCTGGGGCACGACTGCTTCCGCATCCTGGCCGGGAGCACCGTGGTGTACATCGACCCCTACCAGCTGACCCGCCGCGAGACCGCCGACCTGATCCTCATCTCCCACGACCACTTCGACCACTGCTCCCCCGACGATGTCGCTCGTCTGCGGGGCTCTCAGACAGCCATCGTCGCGCCGCCTAGCTGTGCCCGGAAGCTAGGGGGCGCGGTAACCACGATCCGCCCGGGGGACCAGCTTACGATCCAGGGCATCCCCATCGAGGCGGTGGCCGCATACAACGTGTCGAAGTTCCGCGCCCCGGGGCAGCCGTTTCACCCCCGTGATGCGGGCGGCGTCGGGTACGTCATCACGGTCGACGGGCAGCGCATCTACCACACCGGCGACAGTGACGCGATCCCGGAGATGACCGGCCTCCAGGTGGACGTCGCCCTGCTGCCGGTCAGTGGGACCTACGTGATGACCGCCGAAGAGGCCGCCGAGCTCGCCAATCGCCTCCAGCCCAAACTGGCCATCCCGATGCACTACGGCGCCATCGTCGGCTCCGAGGCCGACGCCCGCCGCTTCCAGCAGCTCACCCGGGTGCCGGTCACGATCCTGTCGAAGCAGTAGGCTGCACGCCACGGGGCCGGACCTCTCCCCCCTCTCCGCATCGGAGAGGGGGCAGGGGGTGAGGTCCGG
>JACPQP010000324.1 GCA_016190465.1 Chloroflexota bacterium | reverse complement strand
GGCGGAGCCGGCTCATGACGACTTTCTCCGCTTCGATCTGCCGCGGGTCGTTCAGTTCCTCCAGGAGCTTGAAGGTATCATAGGGCTGCCGGAACTTCTTCGCCAGTAAGCGCAGCATCTCGTCATCGAGATGGGTGTATTTCAGGACGGCCCAGGCGTCGTCCTGATACTTCGACGCCTTCCCGAGCGAGCGGGCGTGGCAGATGTAGTGAGTGCCCACCTTTTGCTTCGGGGCCGGCGTCCAGGCGACGCCCCACTCGAACGGCGCTTTCACCAGAAGGCTGAACTGCACCCAGTAGTGAGTGATCGCGACACGTCCAGCAAAAAACGGCTCCAGTCCCATGAGGTCCTTGGCCGCTTCGGGACCGGGTGTCACCTTGTGCTTGTACACCTCGTCCACCATGAACTGGGTTGCCTGGATGCACTCCGGACTGTCTAACAGGGATTTCGTGGCCTCCATATAGGTCCACGGCGTGTCCAACAGGTCAGCGCCATTGCCCCAGATGTAGTATTCCCAGCCGTGGTTGATGCTTGTCGGATTGAGCTTCCCCCACTGTTCCACGGTCCCGTCAGCCCTGCGCTTGGTAAGGGCCGTCGCCATCGCCAGCTCATCTTCGTACGTCAGCGTGTCGAAGCCCGGCTCCCCGCTCTTCGGAGGGGTCTTGATGCCCGCTTTCCTGAACATCTCGACGTTGTAGATGAGGGCTGGCATATCCCCGATGCACTGCTGAAGCCCGTAGGCGATGCCCCCTCTCCCGGCTCCCAGTCTCGGGTCAGCCGTGAAGCGGTTCAGATCTACCTTGTCCGAAGCGAAGTAGGGGTTCAAACCCACGAAGACGCCCCGGTCGATCCAGTTGTGCAAGTCCTCGTTGTTAATGTAGAACATGTCTGGTGCCGTACCACCGGCCAGTTGAATCGCCAACTTGTCCATATACTGTGCGCCGGGGGCTTCCTCGAGCTTGAGCTCGTACTGGGGGAAGCGCGCGACGATCTTGTCCCACATGAACAGCTCTTTCAACTGCCCGGTATCGCCGATGCGGAGAGTCACCTTCGCCCCTGCTGGTGCAGCCTGCTTCACGGCGGGCGTTGGCGTCGGGGCCGCCGGCTTCGGCGCCTCCGCGGGCTTGGCCGGCGCCGGGACCGGAGTAGGCGTGGGAGCCGGCGCCGGGCCACAGGCGACGATGAGCGTCGCAGCGCCCATCCCAAGCGCGTCGCGCAAGAATGACCGACGAGTCACTTTGCTGGTCCTCATGGCTGATCGACCTCCTTAACTCTTGCTCTTCTTCTTGCTCTTCTGGCCAATACTGGTGGTTGCGAACTACCTGTACCAGGTTGGGCATCCCTTGCCGCGTCACCGGTCGACGCTCGGTGGCGACCCCGGCACCTACACTGGACTCAACTCGCGGCACCTCTCCAGGACCGCGATCTGCCGCCGGATGCTCTCCGCCGTGACCGCCAGCGGCGCTCCCTCCCGTAGCGTCGCGTACAAGTCGCCGTACAGTCGGTGGTTGCTTTCGCGGTGACCCTCCTTCAATTCGCATTTCTCTTCGACCCAGGGAAGCTGCTCACGGTTGTAGCTGCGGTCGGGGGTCGGCTCTCGGGACACCACCCGCGGAGGAACGGCGCTCGGATCGAAGTACTTCCAGCGCAGTTCGGTATGGCTACCGGCGAGACCGCCCTGCGTGCCCATCACCAGCCACATCTCCTGCGGGTAGGCGACGGCGTTGCTAAACTCCATGTCGATCACTGGCGCTCCCGGCGCCTTTAGCACGACCTTCACGTGATCGTCCGCATCACCCGCGCTCAGCGAGGTGCTTTCCATGTGGCAGAACACGGTGGGCTCCGCGTCGCCCATCAGGAGCAGCGCCTGGTCGAGAGCGTGCGAACCATCGTTATTGAGGCTGCCACCGCCGAACTCCTTGAGTGTCTGCCAGTCCCACCGGCGCCGGAACCAGTGCCAGTTGATTCGGATCTGCACGATCCGGCCGAGCACGCCCGTGGCGATCACCTCCCGGATTTTCAGGAAGTCCGCGACGTAGCGGTAGTTCTGACTGCCGGTCAGGATCTTGCCGGTGTCCCTGGCCGCCTGGATCATCCGGTCGGCACTGTCCAGGTTGGCGGCGAAGGGCTTCTCGACGATGACGTGTTTGCCCGCTCGCAGCGCCTCGATTGCCATGCCGGCGTGGAGATGGCTGGGAGTAGCGAGCACGATCAGCTCGACGCCGTCGTCAGCCAACATGCCCGTGAACTCGGGGTACGTTCGGCAGCCCAGCCGGGCGCGAGCGTCAGCTTGGCGATCCTGGTTCGGATCGTAGACCGCCACCACACGGTACTTCTCTTTCATCGCCTCCAGCGTGGGCACGTGAATGCCCCAGCCGGCTCGACCCAGCCCGGCAATCCCCACCGAGACGACGCTGTTCGCCGTGTCACTCACCTGTTCCGTCCCCCTTTCTGCCTGATCTCCAACTACGACAGCCCGAGCAGCCTCGCCATCGTGCCACCCATAATCATTCCGTACTCCTCGTCGGTCAACCGCGGCGTCTGGAAAGGAGTCGGCAGCCGGAGCGTATCGATCTTGGTCTTCTCAACGAGCGGACTGAACTCGAAGCCGTCGGTGGCGAAGGTGATCTTGTCGACTCCAGCCCATTGGAACGCTTTCCCGAACTCGTAGTAGGGAGCGACGGCGCAGGTATCGAGGTAGACGTTCACCCTCTGCCGGGCCAGCTCGCAGTACTTCTGCATATCCTGCCACTGCCCGTAGCAGCCCATATGCGGCAGGATCCAGGTGACACTGGCAATCTCCCGGGTCAACTCCTCCACCGCCGGGTAGTCGACCAGATGGATCTTGACCAGGCGAACCCCAAGCTCCGCGGCCCTCTCGACGATCTGCCGGGTCGTTGCCTTGATGTCTGGCCCCCCATGCCGGAGCTCGCCCTGATGGAGTTTCAAGCCGGTCCAGCCGAGTTCCTTCGTGATGTACTCGAGCTCATCTCGCCAGTCGTCGATGGGACGCACGTGTCCAAAGGGGATGAAGCGGTCCGGGTACTTGCGACACGCTGCCAGCGTGAGATCGTTGGACTCGCGCGAGGGCATCCAGGTGGCCAGGACGACGCCCTTGTCGATACCCGCGCAGTCGTAGTGCTCGATGACTTCGTCCACGAGGCTATCCCAGTGCTTCCCCACGGTCTCCAGGTGCATCATGCCATCAATGATCATCGTCCCGTTCCTCTCCCCTGCGTGCAAGTCTCTGCATTTGACTGGACGATGCTTTGCCCGCCCAGCCGCATTACGTCGGCATTATCCTGCGTGCGCGCTGCTGCCACAAGGCCGGCTTTCCCCAAAAATTCCCCCACCATTCCCCATCCAGCCCGATCGGCACGCACCGTTGCCCCGCGTGCTGCTCCTCTGTATACTGTGCATGTGGCGTGGGACCGCGGGGCGAGGCATTTCCAACCGTCTAGTGGCGGTTGGATAGCTCGTCGCATTCGCGGCAGCAGCCTGGCAGGGCCGCTGTACGCGAGAGTGTAACGTGTAAAACTCGAAGCTGGGGGTAGTGCCCTTGTTGCCAACGCACTCCCGCTCGGATGGCGGCGAAGCTGGCGAAGGGCGAGGCTTGGGGCTGTCCGACTTTGGTCGCCTGGTCCGCGATGCGCTGTCCCACCTTTATGATGTCGTGCATCTTCAGACCCACCCGCTTACTCGCCTGGTCAGGCAGGAGCACGGCGCCAGTCCGTCTACCGCGGGCATCACGCTCCGGCAGAACCTGTTGGACGCCATCGAAGCGGTGCGTCCGTCGGTGGGGACTCTGGCCACCTCCAAGGCCTGCCGCAGGTACCAGATTCTCGAGATGCACTACATCGAGGGGATGGATGCCCCAGAGATCCAGCAGCAACTGGCCATCGGCAAGAGCGAGTACTATCGCGAGCATGGAGAAGCCCTGGCGGCACTGATCTCGCTCCTTCGGGAGAGATGGCACATCGCCGAAGAACTCCCAGCGCTCGCCGGCGCGGTGGATGTGAGCCGTGACGAGCTGGCCAAGCGGGAGGCCGAGGAACTATGCTCGGGAATGCAGGTTGAGTCGCTCGACCTTGCCGAGGCCATCCGCGAAGTCGTCGAGTTACTTCAGCCGCTCGGTCGCCAGAAGGGAGTCATTGTATCTGCGGAGCTCGCGCCCGGACTGGGTCTGGTGCAGACCGACCGCGTCGTATTGCGCCAGGCTCTTCTGAGTGTGCTCCGACAGGCGATGGACTCCGCGGCCCCCGGCCAGCTCGAATTGCGTACTCGGCCGGCCGCCGACCACGCAGAGATCGCGATTGCTACGGTCGGCCACGGCACCGCACCACCTCTTGCGCCAGAGCCGGACTATGCGGTCGGCCAGCGTCTGATCGAGAGCTTGCGGGGAAGACTCCACACCCACCGAATGGATGGACGGTCCACGACCCGGCTAGTGCTACCGACGCGAGTTTGCCCGAAGGTGCTCGTCGTAGACAACAGCGTGGACTTCGTCGCCCTGGTATCGCGGTATCTGCGGCAGCAGGATTGGGACGTGATCGCCGCCTATCAAGCCGAGCAAGCCTACCAGTTAGCGCAGGAGATGCGCCCGAACGCCATTCTGCTTGACGTGATGATGCCGGGGCGCGACGGCTGGGACCTGCTCCTCAAGCTCCGGGCCACGAGCGACACCAGAAGCATTCCCGTCATCGTCTGCTCCATCCTTAACGAACCACAGGTTGCTCGCTCATTGGGGGCCGACGGGTATCTGGCCAAGCCGGTGACTCAGACCGACCTGCTGCGGGCTCTGGCTCCCTGGCAGTCAGGTAGGCCTGGGGTGGTCGCAACGTCATCAGAATAGCCTCGATCACGTTCATCAACTCGGTCATCTCCAGACCCTCTTGCTTTCGCACGACCACCTCGCCGCGCAACGGCAGCTTCTCCTCGTCGGGACCGCGGGCCGAGACGACGATCACGGGCAGCGTGGCCAGTTTCGGTTCCTCGGCCATCGAGTCCAGCACCTCTTGTCCGCTACGACCAGGCATCATCAGATCAAGGATCACCAGATCCGGCGGTGATGCGCGCATGGTTGCCAGTGCCTCATCCCCGTTGTACGCTGTGAGCACCTCAAATCCGTGCCAGGTCGCTCTGATCATCCGGGCGAGCAGGCGCACTACTCGAAGATCGTCGTCGACGACGAGCACGCGGTGGATCTCGATGCCCAGTCGCTCGACGGACGCCCGTAGCTCGGCCCGGGTTACCGGTTTGACCAGGTAGTCTGCCACCCCCAGCGCGCGTCGGAGTTGGTGCTTGTGCGGCAATGGGCAGCGGATGATCGGCGTCGGACCCTCGACGCCATCGCTCACCGAGGAATCGGCGACGATCGCGGTTGCCCGCAACTCGTAGCCGAGTTGCACGGCCTGTGTCAGGTCGGATGCGGAGACCACGCGGTAGGTACCCAGACGTCGCTGAAAAATGTGTTTGAGGGAGCGATCCTCGTGGGCGAGCACGAGCATGCGCTCGGCGCGCGGCGTCTGGACACCGCGGCTTCGCCGGTTCACGGGCTCAACGCCGTCGCCGGCCATCGCAACAATCGGGAGAGTGAACTGAAACGTGGTCCCAACACCGACTGTGCTCTCGACACCCAGTCGTCCGCCGTGCAGCTCGATGAACCTCTTGCTGATTGCCAAACCCAACCCCGTACTCAGATGCTCGCGAGCTGCCCGCTCGTCGACGTGTTGGAAGTGCTCGAAGATCTTGCCCATTTTCTCCGGCGAGATGCCCCGTCCTGTGTCGGCCACGCAAACCATCACCTCGTCGCCCTGCCGGGCCACGGCCACCGAGATCCTGCCGTGCTCGGTGTAGCGGACCGCGTTCGTGAGAAGGTTCAGCAGCACCTGGCGGACGCGCAACCCATCAAGGTGCATCCGGGGCAGCCCTTCTTCAATCTGGAGACAGAGGTCGAGTTGTTTGGCCGCGACGTATTCACGTACGATATCCACGGAGTCGCGTACTACCTCGGCCAGATCAGTCGGCTCCGAGACCAGGGCCAGACGCTGCACTTCCACCTGGGCCAGGTCGAGCACATCGTTGGTGAGCGCAAGCAAGTACTGAGCGCTGCGGTAGATGGCGTGCAGATCGCCCCGATACTCGCGAGGGAGGGGCAGCGTTCCGTAGTTCTCTGGCGCCGAGATCATCATCTCGCTGAAGCCGGTGATGAGATTGAGAGGCGTGCGCAACTCGTGGCTGATGTTGGCTGCAAACTCGGCCTTGGCCCGCTCGGCGTCCTCGGCTCGCCGGTAGGCCTCGGCCAGCGCGGCGTTCGCGCGCTGTAAACGGTAGTAGGCAGCGTCCAGTTGGCCGAGTGCCTGTACGAGCTTCCCGCGGTGCTCCTGAGCTTCCTGCATGTTGCATCGCGCCTGTTCATAGCTATTGAGCGACCAGTGCACCGCCACCATCAAGCTGTGCATCAGCGTCCACGAGATGACGACAGTGAGCGCCGCTGCCAGCAAAGTGAGGCCGACTTCGCGTGGACCGAGAGAGTCGATGGGGGCTAGCGCCACGAGGAGAGTCATCACGCCTCCCTCACCTACGACCATCAGCAATCCGGCTCGCGGACTTGAGACGATGGTCGTGGTGAGGGCCAGCAGCGGATACAGGAAGAGTGCCTCCGAAGCCTGGAACAGCCAGATGCTGGCCGTGGTCGCGGTGATTCCCCAGAGCAGGAAGAAACGCGCCGCCGCGTGGTACCCCCGTGACAGGAGGCGGTAGCTGATGAGCTCTCCCCCCACGACGAGCGGGAAGAGCAGCCACGCCCGTACCGATACTTCGTAGGGTGAGGTCGCCGTAATCGCCGTGTTCCAGATGAAGTGCCCGGCGGCGACCAGAATGATGATGTAGCGGAGACTGGTCAGGCGCAGTTCTTCCATCGCCTGGCTCGCCCCGTCGCCGTCCACGTCGTCGAAGACACCGGGGAGGTGAGGCGATCCTGGCATCGAATACCCCTCCCGTGCAACTCTCTCCACCGCCACTGCGAGCAACTATGGGCGATAGCGCAGATCGCTGTCAACACCCCGCTTCCCGATGGCAGAAACAGCGATTTCAGAGCACAAGCACGGGCTGACGTGTGACCGAGTGGCGGTTGGGGGATCCGCCCCCTTTCATCCTACGCAGGTTGGGCTTCAACGCCCGTCAGATTGCCGAGGGCTTCTCCGTGACCGGCGGCCCCCGGCCTTTCAGCGCCGAGGCGTTGGCCAATTCTTCGCCGAGGTCCCGGCCGAGGCGCTGCTCGATCTGCAATTGGGAGTGGTGAAAGACGAAGTGCCCGACCAACCCGGGAACCTCGATCAACCACCGGGCTCACCCCAGCGGCACCACGTCGTGTGGCCCGCTCTCCTTGAGCCCGGCCGGCGTCACCCGGATGAAGCTGGCGTTGGCCTGGAGCTCGGGGATGGTGAGCGCGTTGCAGTAGCTCATACCCGAACGCAGGCCGCCGACAAGCTGGTGGATCACCTCCTGGGCGTCGCCCCGGTAGGGTACGGCCGCCTCGATCCCCTCCGGCACGACATCCCGCAGCTCCTCCTCCCACTCGGCCCAGCCCCGCTCGGGGTCATCGCGCCGCCGTCGCTCCAGGTTCGCCTCGGCCGAAGCCATCCCCCTGGCCACCTTGTACTTGCGCCCTCCCCGCGTCACCGTCACGCCAGGACTCTCCCGGGTGCCGGCCAGCAGGTTTCCGAGCATGACGGTCTGCGCCCCGGCCGCCAGCGCCTTGACGATGTCGCCGCTCTGGCGGATGCCCCCATCGGCGACGATCGGCACGCCGACCTGCCGCGCCGCGCGGGCGCACTCCAGCACGGCGGTGAGCTGCGGCACGCCGACGCCGGCGACGACCCGGGTCGTGCAGACGCTCCCCGGCCCCACGCCGACCTTCACCGCGTCGGCCCCCGCGCCGGCCAGGTCCTCCACCCCCGCCGGCGTCGCCACGTTGCCGGCGATCAGGCTCGCCCGCGGATGGTCTCCCTTGATGCGCGCGAGCGCGTCCAGCGCGTGCTCGGCGTGGCCGTGAGCGATGTCGAGCACCAGCACATCCGCGCCGGCACGCACCAGCGCGGCGGCTCGCTCGCGGTAATCGCCGACCACGCCGATCGCCGCGCCGACGCGCAGTCGCCCTCGGGCGTCCGTCGTGGCATTGGGGAAATGCTCCCGCCGCAGCAGATCCTTCAGGTTGATCAGCCCGCGCAGCCGGTCGGCCTCGTCCACCAGCGGCAGCTTCTCCATCCGGTGCTCGTCGAGGAGCTGCTGGGCGCGGTCCAGGTCGATCCCCGCGGGCGCGACGATCAGGCGCTCCCGCGGCGTCATCCGGGTGGCCACCAGCGCGCCATCGTCCGCCAGCAGGACATCGCGCCGGGTCAGCATCCCCACCAGGCGCCCGTCCATGTCGACCACCGGCAGCCCGCCGATCTGGTACTGATCCAGCAGCGCCCGCGCCTCGCCGACTCGCTGCTCAGGATGGACCGTGTATGGCTCGTCGACGACCCAGCCCTCGCTGCGTTTGACCCGCTCGACCTCCGCCACCTGTCTGGGAATCGGCATGAACCGGTGGATGACGCCGAGTCCGCCGAGTCGAGCAATCGTGATCGCCATCCACGCTTCGGTAACGGTATCCATGTTCGCGCTGACGATCGGGATCGCCAACCGGATGTCGCGGGTGAGCTGGCTCGAGGTATCGACCTGGCGACGCGACCGGACCCGCGACCGTCTTGGCTTCAACAGCACGTCGTCGTAGGTCAACCCCAGAGAAATCTCCACACTCACGACAGACACCTCGCTTCCAGGGGATGGGCAGACAGCAGGCTATCCGCCGTCCGCGATCGGCCGTCAGCCGGGGGCCCAGGGCACGCACCTGGGGACCGCAGGGGGCTGCCCTCACCCCTCGCCCCTCTCCCACAAGGAGAGGGGTAGGGGGTGAGGGTGGGCCGCATCCGCGTTCATCCGCGGTTCCCATTCCTCTCAGC
>JACPQP010000323.1 GCA_016190465.1 Chloroflexota bacterium | reverse complement strand
GTCCACCAGGTCAACCTCGAGTACCTGGCCAACGTGGTCGAGTCGCGGTCGGTCGACGGCGAGGCCGTAGTCTTTCCGGATACGCTGGTCGGCACTGATTCGCACACGACGATGGTCAATGGGCTCGGCGTGCTCGGCTGGGGCGTCGGCGGCATCGAGGCCGAGGCGGCGATGCTCGGCCAGCCGATGTTCATCCCGGTGCCCGAGGTGATCGGCGTCCGGCTCGTCGGTGCGCTGGCCGAGGGCGTGACGGCGACCGATCTGGTGCTCACGGTGACCCAACTGCTCCGGGCACGCGGCGTGGTGGACCGGTTCGTCGAGTTCTTCGGACCCGGACTCTCGACCATCGGGCTTGCCGATCGCGCGACCATTGCCAACATGGCCCCCGAGTACGGCGCGACGTGCGGCTACTTCCCGGTCGATGCCGAGACGCTGCGCTACTTGCGCGCCTCCGGGCGGAGTCCGGACCACGCCGCGTTGGTCGAGCGATACAGCAAGGAGCAGGGCCTGTTCCGGACCGACGACAACCCCGACCCGGTCTGCACCGATGTGCTCACCCTCGACCTGGGATCGGTCGAGCCGAGTCTGGCGGGGCCACGGCGGCCGCAGGACCGGGTGCCCCTCAGCGGCGTTCGGCGGACTTTCCGCTCGGCCCTCGTCAGCGCGGTGCCCAGGGTCGCGACTGACCAGGCCACGGCCTTCACCCCCGACGCCGTTCCTGCGCCTGGTCCCACGTCCTACAGGGACTCCCTTCGGTCGCTGCGGGAAAGGGAGGCAGCCCTCACCCCCGACCCTTCTCTTGCAGCGCAGGAGAGGGGGGCTGTTCGCTCGGTGGGGGTCAAGATGGATGGCCAGGTGATACCACTGCGGGACGGCGCGGTCGCGATCGCGGCGATCACCAGCTGCACGAATACCTCCAACCCGTCGGTGATGGTCGCGGCGGGCCTGGTCGCCAGGAGGGCGGTCGAGCGCGGGCTCCGGGTGCCGCCGTGGGTCAAGACCAGCCTGGCGCCGGGCTCGCGGGTGGTGATCGACTATCTGGAGAGGGCCGAACTCTTGCCAGCGCTGGAGCAGCTCGGCTTCCACCTGGTGGGCTTCGGGTGCACGACCTGCATCGGCAACAGCGGCCCGCTCCCGGACCCGATCGCCCAGGCGGTGAAGGAGAGCAACCTGGTCGTGGCGGCGGTCCTCAGCGGCAACCGCAACTTCGAGGGGCGGGTCAACCCGCTGACTCGGCTGAACTACCTCGCCTCGCCGCCACTCGTCGTCGCCTACGCCCTCGCCGGCACGGTCGACGTCGACCTCCGCACCGAGCCGATCGGCGCGGACCCGCGGGGCAACCCGGTCTATCTGCGGGACCTCTGGCCGTCGCAGGCGGAGATCCGGTCGGCTTGCGAGACGAGCGTGACCCCGGATCTCTTCCAGAGGAGCTACGGGCAGGTCTCCGAGGGCGACGAGCGGTGGCGGAGCCTGCCGGTCCCGGAGGGCGACCTCTACCGCTGGGACGCCGAATCGACCTACATCCAGGAGCCGCCGTTCCTTCAGGCGATGACAGCCGAGCCGGCGGGCAGTCCTGAACGCGTCGCGGACATCCGCGACGCCCGGATCCTGGCGATTCTGGGCGACTCGGTCACGACCGACCACATCTCGCCGGCCAGCAGCATCCCGGCCGACGGTCCGGCCGGCCGCTACCTGATCGAGCGAGGCGTCCAGCCGCGTGACTTCAACAGCTTCGGGGCGCGGCGCGGCAACCACGAGGTGATGGTCCGGGGCACGTTTGGCAACATCCGGCTGCGCAACCTGCTGACGCCCGACGCCGAAGGCAACTGGACGATCCACTTCCCCAGCGGGGAGCGGACGAGCATCTATGAGGCGGCGATGCGCTACCAGGCGGCGGGCACGCCAACCATCGTCATCGCCGGCCAGGACTACGGTATGGGCAGCTCGCGCGACTGGGCGGCGAAGGGGGTCAACCTGCTCGGCGTGCGGGCGGTCATCGCCGAGAGCTATGAGCGCATCCACCGCGCGAACCTGGTGGGGATGGGCGTGTTGCCACTCCAGTTCCGGCCGGGCGAGAGCCCGAAGACGCTGGGGCTGGTGAGCGACGAGGTCATCACCATCGCGGGGCTGGCGGCGAAACTGGAGCCTCGCGCGGAGGTGGCGATCGTCGCCCGACGGCCCGATGGGAGCGAGCTGCGCTTCACTGCTCTCTCCCGCCTCGACGGCATCGTCGACGTGGAGTACTACCGGCAGGGCGGGATCTTACCGTTCATGCTGCGGCGGCTAAGATGATAGATGACCCGACCGAGCGCTTGAGCCCAGAAGACTTCCCGTATCCCTCGCGCCGGATGCCCGTCGTCGCGTCGCGGGGCATTGTCGCGACCAGCGAGCCTCTCGCAGCGCAGGCGGGTCTACACATGCTCCAGCGGGGCGGGAACGCGGTCGACGCGGCGATTGCGACCGCGGCTACGCTGACCGTGGTCGAGCCCACGTCGAACGGGATCGGCGCGGACGCCTTCGCGCTGGTCTGGGACGGCGCTCGACTGCACGGGTTGAACGGCTCGGGGCGCGCTCCGGCTAGCCACACGCTCGGGCTTTTCGACCGTCTGGACTTGCGGGAGGTGCCGGCGCGCGGCTGGCTACCGGTGACCGTTCCGGGCGCGCCGGCGGCCTGGCGCGACCTCCACGCCCGGTTCGGGCGGCTGCCCTTTGAAGCGCTCTTCGAGCCGGCGATCCTCTACGCCGAGCGTGGCTACCCGGTCGCGCCGGTGACCGCAACAGCCTGGGCATCCGCCGCGCGGGAGTACGAGCGCACGAACGTCGGGCCCGAGTTCCAGGCCTGGTTCGCGACCTTCACGCCGACCGGGCGAGCGCCGCGCGCCGGCGAGGTCTGGGCGTCACCTGACCACGCCCGCACGCTGCGCCGGATCGCCACGAGCCGCGCCGACGACTTCTACCGGGGCGAGCTGGCCGAGCGGATCGCCGAGTTCGCCGCCACGACCGGCGGATACCTCACCCGGAACGACCTGGCCGCGCATTCCAGCACCTGGATCGAGCCGATCGGCACGAGCTATCGCGGCTACGAGGTGTGGGAGATCCCGCCGAACGGACAGGGGATCACCGCGCTGATGGCCCTCAATATCCTGGAGGGGTTCGATCTGCGGGCCCACCCGCGCGAGTCGGTCGAGAGCTACCATCTCCAGATCGAGGCGATGAAGCTGGCCTACGCCGATGCGCATCGCTACGTCGCGGATCCCGAGCGCGGCGACGTACCGGTGCGCGGCATGCTGGACCGCGACTACGCGGCCGCGCGGCGAAGACTCATCGGCGAGCGGGCGCTGCTGCCGACGGCTGGCCAGCCGCCGTCCGGTGGGACCGTTTACTTATGCGCCACCGACGGCGATGGCATAATGGTCTCGTTCATCCAATCGAACTACCAGGGATTCGGCAGCGGGATCGTAGTGCCGGGCACCGGAATCGCGCTCCACAACCGGGGCCGCGGCTTCTCGCTGGACCGGGGGCACCCGAACGTCGTCGCGCCCGGCAAGCGGCCCTACCACACGATCATCCCGTCGTTCCTGACCCAGGGTGGCCGGGCGATCGGCCCGTTCGGGGTGATGGGCGGCCACATGCAGCCGCAGGGTCACCTCCAGATGGTGGTGAACCAGGTCGACTACGGGATGAACCCTCAGGCGAGCCTCGACGCGCCGCGCTGGCAGTGGCTGCGCGAGCGGTTGGTGGCGCTGGAGGTCGGGGTGCCGGCCGCCGTGATGCACGGCCTGAGCGCGCGGGGTCACGAGCTGAGCATCCACTATGCCCCGGGGAGCTTCGGCAAGGGGCAGATCATCCGTCGGCTGCACAACGGGGCTTACGTCGCGGGCAGCGAGCCGCGCGCCGATGGCTGCGCGGTGGGGTACTGAACAGTTGTCGGGAGGTTATTGTGAAACTCGCCTGCGCTGACTTCACCTGGCCGTTGCTTCCCCATCCCAGGGTGTTCGAGCTGATCCGCCTGCTGGAGATCGAGGGGGTCGATCTGGCGCTGTTCGGCGGCCGGTCGCACATCCGGCCCGAGGTCGTCCGGGCGGACGTCCCCATGTGGGCCGGCATCCTCCAGGAGCGCTTCGAGCGGTACGGGCTCGAGCTCGCGGATTTCTACTTCCAGCCCTGGCACATTTTCGACCGGATGGCTCCCAACCACCCGGACCCCAGGGAGCAGGAGGAGAGCGCCGCGCTTTTTCGCGACATGCTGGAGCTGGCCCGACGCCTGAAGGCGCCCGGCATCACTATGCTCCCCGGGCTGCGCTTTGGCGACGAGAGCTGGGATGCCTCGATCCGGCGGTCGGCGGAGGCGCTCAAGTGGCGCGTCGATGCGGCGGCGAAGTACGGCATCGCGCTCTCGGTGGAGGGCCACATCGGCTCCCACGTCGACAGCCCGGAGAAGCTGGCCACGCTGGTCGAACTGACGCCGGGCTTGCAGTTGACGCTGGACTACACGCACTTCACGGCGATGGGCTACGCCGACGCCGAGATCGAGCCGCTGCTCCGGTACGCCCGGCACTTCCACTGCCGCGGCGCGGCGAAGGGTCGCCTTCAGACGCCGTTCCTGGAGAGCACCATCGACTATCGGCGCGTGATCACCCGCATGATGGAGATCGGCTACAAGGGGTACTTCGGCCTGGAGTACGTCTGGACCAACTGGCAGGACTGCAACCGGTGCGAGAACACCTGCGAGACGATCATCTACCGCGATCTGGCCCGCGCGGTGATCGCGGGCCAGGAGTACACGCCGCCGGTGTCGCCGACGTAGCCCCTGCGCTGTCCACCGCCAGGCTGACCTAACCCCCTGGCCCGCCGTTCCTGATGGGGCCCGTCGCGGGAAGGGGGGACCCGGCCGCGACCCGGTAGATTGTCACCTCGCCGCTCTGGTACACCGGTGTGAGTGCCGACAGACCCGCCACGTTCGCGGCGCCCGGCCGCCGCTCGCGGGGGCCGACGTAGACGTAGGCCACCGGCTCCCGCGTCAGCAGCGCGGCGCGGTCCGCGTCGGACCAGCGTGCGGAGAAGAACGCGGTGACGGTTCCCCGCCGCGCCTCGGCGTCGACCGTCTCCATGGGGTGGCCGTAGACGACGCGGTTTCCGGCCAGGGCGGGGATGAGCGCGCCGGTCCGCGCCGTCGCCAGCACGACCTCCTCCGGGCGGGTCGACCGCCGGAGCCACGCGAACGCATCGGCCTCGGCCTGCCGGATGAAGAGCAGATCGGGATGCTTCAGTCCCATGTCGGTCACCTGGGCGACGAGGAAGAGCGTGCCGGCGATGGGAACGGCGAGGCCCACGGCGACGATTGCCCGCCGGAGTGCCGGCGAGGAGACCCGGGGAAGCGCTCGCCGGAACAGCCAGTCCGTCGCCAGCGCAACCAGCGGCGCCTGGAGCCCCTCGGCTAACCGGCGTTGGAGGTCGAACGGCGCGTAGAGCAGGACCACGCCCACCACCAGCCAGGTCGCGAGGAACGGTCGCCAATCCGCCGCGTCGGGCGCATCTTCCCGCGCCGGCTTCGCGGGCATCGCTCCCCTCGCCTGGATCGTCGCCCGCTCGGGCTCACCACGAAGACACCAAGGACACGAAGGAAGGCGCGATGCCGGGGAACCCCACGGCTCCTTTGTGCTCTTCGTGTCCTGGTGGCGAAATCCCGTTCCGGGGGTCGCTCGGTGGGTCGAAGAAGGGCTCCCGCGCGCCCGGCCCCGGGCAGACTTGCCGGGCTGCCCGGGCCGGACCGCACCCCCTGGTCCCATTTGCGCTAACTTCGGGTCACCTCGGGGCGCTGGGGCAGACCTCTCCCCCCTTCCCGCCGTTCCTGAGCCGGGCCCGACACGGGGAGGGGGATGGCTCCCGCCGTTCCTGATTGGGCCCGCGTCGGGGAGGGGGCTGGGGGGAGAGATCTGCCCCGGGGCCGCCGTGCCAGGCCCCAACATAGCGCCTCTGCCCCCTGGCCCTCTCTCCGTCAACGGAGAGGG
>JACPQP010000325.1 GCA_016190465.1 Chloroflexota bacterium | reverse complement strand
GTCTCGGAGCGGGGAAGCGTACGGGGTCGAGAGATACGGGTAGGTGAACGAGACCTCACTAATGGTCATCCACGTCGGATCCTCGAAGAGGATTTTCCAATACCCACTGCCCGCGTCCTTTCGGTGAATCATCGTATGGATCACGGCCAGACGGTTTGTAAGACGGTGGAGGTTACGCAGGTGCTGGATAGGATTGAGGTTGGCGTAGCGGTGTATCGATCGTCACCACGTCACGTCACGTGCGAAGTCGAATCTATCCGGCAGACCACAGTGAGAGCCACTACTTGACTGCCTGAATGCGTACGTACTCGATCGAGGCTTGCGTCAACACTCGACCGTTGTGGCAGGGCTGCACGATGCTCACCGCGTCGGGCCCGCTCGGCTTGCGGCGCACGACGTCTACCCGATAGGTCCGTCCGTCGATCGTTACCCGGTGTCTTTCCACGGCTAGAGGCGGCTCCCAAAGAACTCGCGGATGGCCGACAGCATGTAGTCGATGTGGGCATCGGTGAGCCCCGGGTAGACGCCGATCCAGAAGGTGTTGGTCATCACCAGGTCCGAGTTGGGCAGATCGCCGACTGTCCGAAAGCCGAGCTCCCGATACGCCGGCTGACGCGTCAGGTTGCCGCCAAAGAGGAGGCGGGTGGCGATCCGGCGGCTCTCCAGATGATGGACAAGGTCGCCTCGGCTGAATGGGGCCTCGCGCCGCACCGTGATCAGGAACCCGAACCAGCTCGGATCACCGCGGGGGGTCGCCCGGGGGAGGATCAGGAACTCCTCGAATGGCTTGAGCCCCTCGTACAACGACTGCCAGTTGCGCGTCCGCGCCTCGATGAAGCGGGGGAGCTACTTCAACTGCGCCACGCCCACCGCCGCCTGCAGATCCGTTATCTTCAGGTTGTAGCCGACGTGGGAGTAGATGAACTTGTGGTCGTAGCCGCACGGCAGCTCGCCCAACTGCCAGTCGAAGCGCTTCCCGCAGGTGTTGTCCTTGCCCGGGTCGCACCAGCAGTCACGTCCCCAGTCGCGAAACGATTCGACCAGCCTCTTGAGCACCGGGCTGTTGGTGACCACGCAGCCACCCTCGCCCATGGTGATGTGGTGCGCTGGATAGAAGCTCAGCGTCGCCAGGTCGCCGAAGGTGCCGGTCAACTGCCCCCGGTAGGTCGATCCGAGCGCGTCGCAGTTGTCCTCGATGAGCCACAGGTGGTGTCGCCTGGCCACGTCGAGCACGGCGTCGAGATCGAACGGGTTGCCCAGGGTGTGGGCCAGCGCGATGGCCCGCGTGCGCGGCCCGACTGCCTCCGCCAGTTGGCGCGCCTCCACGTTGCCGGTGCCCAGCTCCACGTCGAGGAAAACGGGCACCAGCCCGTTCTGGACGATGGGGTTCACCGTCGTCGGGAAGCCAGCGGCGACGGTGAGGACTTCGTCTCCGGGCCGAAGGCGCCGCTCGCCCAGCTTCGGCGAGGTGAGGGCCGACAGCGCCAGGAGGTTCGCCGAGGAGCCGGAGTTGCAGAGGAGGGCGTGGGACACGCCCAGGAAGCGGGCGAACTGCCGCTCGAACTCCGCCGCGTACCGCCCCGTCGTGAGCCAGAAGTCGAGCGCGGCGTCGACCAGGTGCGCCACCTCGTCGGCGTCGAAGACACGGCCCGCATAGGGGACCGGCGTATCGCCGGGGGCGAATGTCCGCTCCGGCCAGGCTGCCTGGTAATACCTTTCGACGAGCGCCAGAATCTGGTCACGCAGGCTGGACGGCGTCTCTTGTGTCATCCCAGCTTCCCTGTCAACCCGAGGTTGCTATGGCCTCCTGACTCTTCCGCGGCCATCGCCCTGAGACCATCTGGATAGGCGACCAGAGGGATCGTGAGCTCGCGGGTCGCCTTTTCCACGAGCATCCCGGCGTCGAGCGGCCGGGCCGCCGCCTGCCCCAGCTCACGGGTAGCGACTGGCCGGATGAGGTCCTGGTCCAGCCCGAACGCCCGCGCGGCTTCGCAGGCGAACTCGTACCGGCTGGCTCGCTCCGGACCGGCGACGTGGAAGACGCCCACCGCGTCCGCGAGCGCCAGCGCGACCACAGTCTGCGCCAGATTCGGCGCGTACGTGGGACTACCGACCTGGTCGACGGGCGCTCGGAGCACCTGACCGTCTCGCAGCGTCTCGAGGAGCCGGTAGATGAAGTTCTTCCGCTGCCGCTCACGGCCGTACACCACCGTCGTCCGGACGACCAGGTAGTTCCGCGCGTGCAACGCGACACAGTGTTCGGCCATCAGCTTCTGTCGCCCGTACTCGCAGATCGGGTTCGGCGGGTCCCCCTCGCGATAGGGTCCCGCTCGCCCGTCGAAGATGTAGTCGGAGGAGAAGAAAACCAGCTTCGCCCCGATCTCGTTCGCCGCCTGCACGACGTGGCGAACCCCCAGGACGTTGACGGCATACCCCTCTTCAGGGTGCAGCTCACAGTAGTCGACGTTGGCCCGCGCCGCGGGCAGGTAGACGACGGACGGCCGGCTCGCCAGGAGCAGCGACCGGGTCTCCGCCCGGTTCCGGATATCCAACTGCCGCAGGCCCGGCACCGGGTGCGAGCTGTAGGTCCCCAGGACGTCGAGCCCCGCGGCCGACGCCGCCTGGACCAGGTGTTCGCCGACCTGGCCCGAGGCCCCGATGACTACCTGTCCGCTCATCGGTGCTTGACCGACCAGTCGTAGGGGATGGAGTTGTCGAATGGATCCAGACGCACGATCTCCGCGGGGTCGTGCGGCAGCGTCGCGCAGTTCGCCACGATCGCCGGCGTGACGCCGACCCCCTTGAACCCATTCCAGACCCCCGGCGGG
>JACPQP010000045.1 GCA_016190465.1 Chloroflexota bacterium | reverse complement strand
TACCCGGAGCGGGTCGTCCAGGTGCCAGCGCCCCTCGCGGAAGCGGACGAAGATGTAGTAGGAGCCATCGAGGACGACACCGGCGAGGCGTTCCTTGCGGTGGCGGTCCAGGCGCTCTATCCCTCCGAGGTACTGCTGCACCTGCTGGATCGCGTGCCGGTTTTTGGCGGAGTCGTGGGACCGGTTGAGCGAGCCGGGCGGCTCGTATTCGACGACGAAGCGGTTGTACACCGCGTCGGCTCGGCCGTCGATCAGCGTGCGCTCGCGCTCCAGGTGCAGCGTCACGTCGAAGTTGCCCGCGAACTTCTCCAGCACCTTTTCGACCTCGGCGACCAGGTCAGCCTCGACCCTGGCCTTTTGAGCGGCGTCGCGGATGTCCCGCGCGATCTCCGGCGCTCGCCGGCGGACAAAGTCTTCGAGGTCGGTGGGGTCGTACGGCATCACGCCTGCTCCTGCTGGTACGATGGCTTCGGGAAGATCACCTTCACCGGCTGGCGGTACACGGCGTGGCTGATGAGGAGTTCACCCTTGACCAGGCGCGTCACCGCCAGGCGGACGTCCTGCTCCAGGAAGCGGTAGTCCGGCGCGTTGAGCTCCGACGAGCCGGTGCGGCCGATGATCCTGGTGGCGCTGTTGCCGGTCACCCGCGGGTGCACCGCGCTCGTGAACTGCTGCGCCGAGATAAGGATCACGCCGAGGCTGCGGCCCCGCTCGGCCACGTCGAGCACCTGCTGGGTGATGGGACTCTCCTTGTTGCCAGCGGGCGCGTACTTGTTGAGCTCGTCGACGAAGATGATCACCTTCTCCGGAACGGGCGACTCCTCGGTCCGCCCCTCGGCCTCCTCGGCTTTGACGGCGTAGATCGTGCGCAGGATGTCGCCAAAGACCAGCGTCTGCTCGTCGTCGGCCAGCTTGGCGATGTCGACCACGTAGGTTTCGCCGCCCTTGATGTTCGTCAGCTCGTCGCCGAGCAGCTTCTCATTTCGGGCGCGGCTCTCGACGAAGATACCGGTCTGCCGCGTCTGGACGATGCGCCGCAGATGGCGGCGGAACATGCCGATAGACGAGCCGGCGAACATCCCGCGCCAGCGCCCCTTCTCGCTCTGGGTCTCGCGCAGGTAATTCAGCAGCCCAGCCCAGCTCCGCATCTTCTGGGCGTCGGGCTCGTTGTTGACGAGGATCTCCTTGACCTCCCCGTAGATGCCCTCGATGGTGCCGCTGGGATCGGCGACGTTGCTGAAGCTGAAGGCTACTGTCCGGTGGGCATACGGCAAGCCGGCCAGGAGCGCGCTGATGTCCTTCCGGACGGGCCTGGTGCGGCCGAACCGGAACTCAGGATCCTTGCGGAAGTTCTTGGCTACGCCGACGAGGTAGGGAGCCTTGATGAACTCGTCGAGCTTGACCGCGCCGTCCAGAATCAGCCAGGCCGAATCATCCCGCCACCGGTTCGTGGAGCCGATCAGCTCGATCTCCAGCTTGTGCATACGGTTGCGGGCGATGCCGCCGGCACGCGTCCGGAGGTTCTCGATGGTCGGCTCTTCCGGCGTGTTGACGTTGCGCTCGGTCGTGTCAAAGACCTCGAAGAACCCATCGGAAGTGTCCAACCGTTTGAGCGACTGCCATACCGTATCCGACACTCCCAGCGGTCCCCTGGGCGGTCCCCTGGGAATGAGCAACAGAATGCGATGACGCACGGCCAGGGGGCGAACCGCCCCGCGGTCGTCGCGCTGCATCACGGCGGCGCCGATCTGCGCCAGCTCGATCGGAAAAGAGCGATTCACTTCGATGCCCGTCGCGAGGTAGTACGTGCGCAGGCTCCCGTCGATAAAGAAGCGGTACAGATGGCGCTCGTTCCTGAAGAGGGGAGGCGTGGGACGATAGAGGTCGCGTAGATCCGGCGTCGGTGTTTCCAGGAACTGGGTCACCTCGCGCGTCTCGGCGTTGATGAGGATATCCTCGATCTCGTCCACGTCCGGGCGTTCCAGATCTTCGACCGCTCCGCCGACCGCCGGGAGCAGGTCGAGATTGCTCGCGAGTTCGTCGACGACGCGGGCAAACAGGTCGGACAGGGCGTGGGGCACGTCGACCTCCTGCGATTGGACGCATCCGGGCTCGGAGCAAGCGTGCAACAGGCCGGTTCGCATCGCACCCGAAGGGTTATGCCATCGTGCCTGCGCCTGGTAGCAAGATTATCATAGGATGCGCCAGTCTTCAACCTTGCCTTTGGAGCGCGAAGGACGTTGCTCCTTCGCCGGCCGCCCGCCCATCCCCTTCCCCCCTCACAGGGGTAGGTATGCGGACCACGAAGCCCACGGAAGCGTTTGGACCACGAAAGGTTTGGACCACGAAAGACGCGAAAGGTCGCGAAAGGCGCGAAAGGGGACGGGACGACCAGGCGACGGGCGCGAAGTTCACCACGAGGACACGAAGGCGCACGAAGAGATGGGCCTCTCGCCAATCTCTTTGCATGCTTCGTGTCTTGGTGGAAAGTCCCGCGTGGCCGCGTCGCCCTTTCGCGCCTTTCGTGTCCTTTCGTGCCTTTCGTGGTCCAAACGCTTTCGCGCCTTTCGCGCTCCAAAGCTCCTCCCACGATCGCGTCCGGGTCGTTCGCTACGGTGTACAATGAAGCACAGACCTGAGCGGTGACAACTGCTCGACTTACAAGAAGGTGGCCCCGACGGTGACCCTGAAATCGCTGGCCCCGCGTCGTCCGGTGTGGACAGTCGGCGGCGTCCGAGGGGCGTTGGGCGATCGGCCACGGATCCTCATCCTCAAGCCGTGCTGCATCGGCGACCTGCTCCTGGCCACGCCGGTCTTCCGTGCGCTGCGCCAGGCGTGGCCCGAGGCCCACCTGGCGCTCGGCGTTGGTCGCTGGTCGCGCCCGGCCGTCGAGGGCAACCCGCACCTCGACGAGCTCGTCGACACCGGCAACGTAGGCAGCGGGCGCTACCCGCTCCGCGAGTACCTGGCGCTCGTCGGTCGCCTCCGGGGGGGCGGGTTCGACGCCTGTCTGGTCCTGGAGCGGTCGCTGTGGCTGGCGCTCCTTCCGGCGCTGGCCGGCATCCCGCTCCGGGCCGGGTTCGATAGCGCTGGACGGGGCTTCGCCCATCACATCCGGGTCGACCTCGACGCGCCCCGGCACGAGACTGATCGCTACCTGGACGTGGTGTGCGCGCTTGGCCTTCCCGACGATGGTCCGGCGCCGGAGTTCCATCCGAGCGACGCCGACCGCGCCGCGGCCCAGCAGCTCTTCGCCGACCTCGGCCTCCCCGTTGGCCGGGCAATCGCCATCAATCCGGGCGGCGGCGCCAACCCCGGCATGCTGCTCGAGCGGAAGCGGTGGCCGGCCGAGCGGTTCGCGGCGCTGATCGAGCGGATTCGCACCGACGGCGCCGAGGCGTTTCTGGTCGGCGGGCCGAGCGACCACCAGCCGGTGACCGCGGTCCAGATGGCGCTTGGCCGGCCGGTCCCGAGCCTCGCCGGACGGCTGACCATCGGGCAGACCGGCGCGGCGCTCCAGCTCGCCGCCGCCTACGTCGGCAACGACACCGGCATCACCCACCTCGCCGCGGCGGTCGGCACACCGGTCGTCGCGCTCTATGGCCCATCGGATCCGCGGATGTACCGGCCGCGCGCCGATCGCGTCGCGGTGCTGCAAGGGACCGTGCCGTGCGGACCATGCTTCGTCGATGGGGCCGTGTCGCCCTGTGCGCGGTATCTGTGTATGGAGCGAATCGAGGTCGGCGCCGTGTGGGACGCGCTCTGCCAGTTGCTCGCGACGATCTCAGCAGATAGCTGACGCGCATTCCGCGTCGTTGTAACGGAGATTCACCACAAAGACACCAGGAGCACGAAGGAGTCACGCCTGGCACGGCACCCGCGTCTCTTTGTGTCCTTCGTGTCTTTGTGGTGAGCCCGATGGGGGTGCATGTAGTTTTCCTCGGAAGTCAAGCAAGTTTGGCGGCGTCAACGACCTCATTCCAGCGGTTGGTGAGATGAGCAGCGCGCAGAGTGGCGATG
>JACPQP010000329.1 GCA_016190465.1 Chloroflexota bacterium | reverse complement strand
CCCCAAACCCCGCCAGGACGGGCTCCGCCCATCCAGGACCTTCCCGGGACGCAGGTGAACATTCCGATACCTACCTGGATGGCCGTACCCGGGTATTCCGCCGATCCGCCTCAAAGGAGCCAGTACACGAACGTGTCGTTCAGTCCGGCCAGCACCAGGACGACCCCGGCCACCCGCTCCAGCACCCGGTTGACCTGGCGAACCCCTTTCGCGTAGGCGCGCCGCTGACGGAACCCCGCGGCCAGCAGCCCGACCAGCGCGAGCAGCGGCAGCGTGGTGCCGAGGGCAAAGGCCGGCGGGTAGAGCAGCGGGACCGGCGAGCGCAGCGCCAGGGGGATGGTCAGCCCGAAAAAGAGCCAGAACAACGTCGGGCAGAACGCGAAGGCGAAGGCCACACCCAGCAGGAAGCTGCCGCGCATCCCGCTCCCTGTGGCGCGCTCCTCGAGCCAGGCGCTCAGGCCATAGCCGATCGAGACGTCGAGCCGGACCACGCCGAGGAAGAATAGCCCCAGCACGAGCATAAGCGGCCCGAGCACTTTGCGGGCGACGACGACGGCCGGAATCGCGCCGGTGGCCAGCTCTCGCCCGGCCAGCACGACCGCCGTGCCCACGATGGTGTAGACGAGCGTCTTGCCGAGCAGGTAGGCCAGCGCGGCGAGCAATGGCGCGCGGGGCGTATCCAGCCGTCGCCCGATGACGGCCAGCGCGCTGGCGTTGGTCGTCACCTGGCAGGGCGAGGTCGCCCCGATCAGACCAAACAGCAGCGCGCTGAGGAAAGGGATACCGAGCGCGTCGCTGAGACCGCGGAGCGGCCCCGCCACGGCGGCGTTCACCGCGCCCAGGATCGTGTACCAGTTGAGGGCCAGCTCCTGCATCAGAGCAGCCCGGCGAGCGAGGAGACGGGGCCGCAGCCCATCGGCGCGAGCATAACAGCGGTGTTCGCGATCTCCACGACCAGGAGGGCACCGAGCGCCACAACGCCGACGCCGAGGGCAGCCGACCGGGGGCCCTTTTCGCGCCTTTCGCGGCGTCTCGCGTCTGTCGTGCGCCAGACGTCACGCCCTGCCTGGGGCCCGGCGAGAAGTCGCTCGATCCGCTCCTCGATCATCTCGCCCGTCCCCAGGAGCGGCTGCGCCGTTTCCAGGGCTGGCTCGGCCAGGGCTCTCTGCCAGACCTTCGCCAGCGCGCTCGCCAACGCCAGTGGCCGGCTCGTCACGTGGGCGGCCAGATCGTCGCAGGCGAGCTCCTTGTCGTGGTGGAGTTCCCGGTGGGCTGCCCGGCTCGTCGGCAGATAGAAGAAGGCGTCGCGAAGCACGGTCGCCAGCCAACTGATGGGGTAATCGCGCCGCGCGACGTGGGCCAGCTCGTGGGCCAGCACCGACTCCACCTCGCGACGATCGAGGTGCTCCACCATCCAGGTCGAGAGGAGGAGCGTCGGCCGGAACAGGCCATAGGTGAAGGCCAGGGGCCGGTCGACGGCGCAGACCAGGACGCGCGGTCGCCGCACGCCGAGCCGTTCCGCCAGGTGTTCGACCAACGCCCGCAGCTCCCGGCCCGGAGGCCCACCGCTTCGAGCGACGAAGCGGTGCATCAGCGCAAGCCGCGATCCTCCCAGGCCGAGCCCACCCAGCGCGACCAGCCCCATCCCGAGCGGGAGGGCCGTGCCCAGGGTGAGGTCCCAGGCCGGCGCACCCACGAAGCAGACGCGGCCCGCGAAGTGGTGGACTCCGGCAACGCCAATCGCCAGGCTCACCACCGGCGCGGCCAGGACCAGGAGATGCCCGTCGCGCCGCTGCGACCAGTCGCGCAGTCCGCGCACGAGGTTGAGCGCCAGATGGCCGCCGAGCAGCACCAGCAGCACGCTCGACAGACCGAGCAGCGTGTGCACTACTCGCTCTCCTCGACGGCGCGGCGACGGGCGATCTCATCCAGCAACTGGCTCGCCCGCGCCGCTGCTCGCGGGTCTGCCAGCGCGCTCAACCCCGCGAGCGTGGCGCCAGAGAAACTGACGAGCAGATCCTGGAGAACGTGCTCCACGAAGCGCGAGACGAACTCCTCCTGCGTGAAGCGGGGGTAGTAGACGTAGGCCTGATCGGCCTTTTCGACCCGCAGCAGCCGCTTCCTGGCCAGTCGGGCCATCGTGCTCATCACCGTCGTGTAGGCCAGGCGCCGTCGCTCGTGGAGCACCTCGAAGACGTCGCGGACGGTCGTGCCCTGGCCGGCCGGGCGCGCCCAGACGAGCTCCATGATCTCGGCTTCGAGGTCGCCGAGCGCCTTGCGGATGCCGGGGCGGTCCAGCCGAAGGGTCGTGATGGCAGGCTCGGCCACCGGGTCACCTACCGTCCCATCATGCGGCTCATCAGATCCCGCATCGACGGACTGTTCTGGCCACCCATCATCCCGGACATCTCGCCGCCCATCATGCCCTGCATCTGTTGCATCGTTCCCATCATTCCCATCATTCCCATCATCGCCACGCACTGGTCCATCAGCTTCTCGCCGTCGGGGCCCATCGCCTCGTGCATCTTCTGGCTTGTCCCCGGGCCATGTACGGCATCCATCATCTGGTCCATCTGCTCGTGGGTGAACGCGGTTCCCGCTGGCGGAGTGGCGGGCGTGGTGGACGCCCCCCGTAGCGTCTGCGCCACCGATACGCCAGCGGTAAACGCGAGCGCCAGCAACGCCAGAGCAATGAGAGTTCCGCCCAGGGCAATCCTGACACGAGTAGACATCTCAACCTCCTCCCACTACGACTACGACACGATGAACTCGATCATCGCGGTCACCACGATCAGGCTGCCAGTCGCGCACTCTGCGCTCTGGGCCGGGCGATACCGCTGATGAGCGGCAGTAACGGCAGTTGCAGCTCCTGTATCTCCGCCATCTCGAACCCCGCCGCCTCGAGGCTCGCGGCGGTCCGGCGGTTCAGGTGACAGCCGGCCCCGAGGCAGCTCCAGGCCGGCGTGAGGAAATCCTGCACGCGGGCCATCAGCCCCCCGTCGGCCCGCACGTGCTCGATGAAGCGGAAGGCGCCGTCCGGCTTGAGGACCCGCCGCACCGCCGCCAGCGCCCGAGCCGGGTCGCGCACCGTGCAGAGCACCAGCGTGGCGACCACGGTGTCAAAGGAACAGTCGGGGAAGGGCAGCTCCTCGGCGGCGCATTGCACGAACGTGATGGCGAGACACCGTTCCCCCGCCCGCTTCTGCGCCCGCTCCAGCATGAACGGGTCCGGGTCGGTAGCCACGATCGTCTCGGCCATTCGGTAGTAGGGAAAGTTGGCGCCCGTCCCCGCCCCGATCTCCAGCACCCGGCCGGTGGCCTCGCCGGCGATGTGGGGACGGAGATGGCCGAGCACCTTCCGCTCGCCCCACCGGTTCAGGAGATCATACACCGCCGCGAAGCAGCGGTGTCCCTTCGTCTCGGAATCACTCATCAGCGCCCACCCCAGGTCGCACCGCTGTCCTCGCTCCGGAAGATCAATCCACCCTCGCCCTTCTTGACGTGGATGGCCAGAACGACGTTCGGGAGGGACGGGCTGACCGCGAGCGCCGCCGCATTCTCGCCCGGGAACGGGAGCCTGGTCCAACGCGCACCACCGTCCGTGCTCTTGTAGAGACCACCATCGACGCCCGCGTAGACCGTCTGGCGCGCGGTCGGATCAACGGCGAGCGCGTAGACCATGGAGGAGTCCAGGCCATTCATCGCCGGCGCCCAACTCTGGCCCCCGTCGCCGCTGCGCAGCACCCCCGAGCGCATGCTGCCGGCGTAGAGCGTCTCGGGGCTGCCGCCGGCCGCGGCCAGCGCCATCACGTCTCGGGGGAGCTGGCCGGGCAGCTTCTGCCACGTCCGGCCGCTATCGGCGCTGGCGAACAGGCCGTGGCCGACGACGAAGGCGTAGTGACGGTTCGGATCATCCGGGCTCGTGGCGAAGCCGTGGATGTCGGTGCCCGGCAGGTTGTGGGCAACGGGCTGCCAGGAGACGCCGCCATCGGCGCTCACCTGGAAGAGGTCGTGCCCGGCGAGGTAGACCTGACGGGGGTTGGCTCGACTTACCGCCAGCCCCATCGCGTCGAAGTTTCGCTGCTCGACCAGCGGGCGCCAGGTGCGACCCCCATCATCGCTCCGCAGGACTCCGTTGTGGTGGCCAAAGAAGACGACGCTGGGATCGTCGGGGCTGAAGGCGAGCGAGTGGAAGTCGTCGGTCTGGAGCACGGCGATAGCGCCACTCCCCCCGCGCCCGGCCGGGAAGGCGAGCAGCGCGGCGAGGGCGGCGACGAGGACAACGGCCAGGCCAATCGCCAACCAGTAGGGACGCGCCGGGTGTCCGCTCTCCCTCGTCCGTCCGCGCCTTCCGCGCCCGGAACGCGTGTCAACCTGAGCGGCCTCGGGACTTCGCTCGGTCGTCCTGTGTGCCATCCAGTGGCCTCCGTCAACGTGGTAATCCATCAGCCTTCGGTCTCAGATTCCCACCATCGTCCTTGGCTCAATCATATCATACGAGGCGAGTCGTACTATTGTCAATAGTAGGAACCGGCTCCATCGGTCGCCGAGACGACGGCGCCTCGGACCAGACCTTGCTCAGGGCGCTCGCCATCGCCGGTGGCCGCGGAGTAGCCTCCACTGTCGCATCCTACTCTACCACCTCGAACCGCACGGGATGCGCCTGCTCTGGCTCGACCGCGTCGTTCGACAGGATGTGAAGGCGCTGGTCATGCACCCCGGCCAGCGGCTGGTCGATGGTTACCAGCACGTAGGCAGACTCGCCTGGCTGGATGGCTTTCGAGCTGGCGACTGCGCTGATGGCCGCCGAACCGGCGGTCCCCTCGCTCATTCAGGTGCAGCCGCCCGGCATGGCCGACTCGGTCTCTGACCAGATCGCTCTGATCTCGAGCGGACGGTTGCCGGTGTTCGTGAAGGCGACGCGATGCTCCGTCTTCTGACTGGAAGTGATCTTCCCGAAGTCGTGTGCGCGCTCCGGGAAGCTGAGCCGTGGCCCTTCGACTCTGGTCCCGCCGATCCCGCCGATCTTGATGGACGTACAGGCGGCCAGACCGAGAAGCAGCGCGAGCGCACCCACAAGTGCCAGCGCCAGGGGACGAGTGCGAGTCTCCGGCCAGTACCGCTGGAAACCTTCTCTCAGGCGTACTCGCCGAGGGCGAACGTGCTCGATCACCTCTCGCCCGATCTCGCCACCCGCTGCCATCGCCACAACAATCACCATGATCCAGAGGGGTTGCTTCAACCGGCCACCTCCTCATACTCGGCCCTGGCTGCTTCTGTCTCACCTCGCCATCAGCACGTCGCCGGCTCGTCGCCAGCGTGCCCTCCTACGCGGCCACGTCAACGTCCAGGGTCAGGACCTGTGGCGGCTCGCCCTCGTCGGGCACGGGCAGGCCGTCTTTCAGCAGCCCATTGACGTGGCCGCGGATGGCGTCCCGGGCCATCACGATGGCATCTTCCAGGTCCCTCCCCTGTGTGACAATCCCCGACAGGGCTGGCACGGTCACGGTATAGGTGCCATCCACCGGATCGCGGTCCAGCAGGATCGTGTAGCGCCTCACGCTTGACTACTTCCCCCTCCCCGCGGTTCAGGTCGTGGGTCTTGCCTGACGGCTTAGGCTGGGTTCGATTATAGGGGGCTATCGTACTACTGTCAATAGTAGGGTGGCACCTGATTTGCTGGTGAGT
>JACPQP010000328.1 GCA_016190465.1 Chloroflexota bacterium | reverse complement strand
GGGCGGAGCCCGTCCTGGCGGGGTTTGGGGTGTCCCCAAAACCATCGTAAGCTTCCTGATACCTACCGTGTCTCGGGAAGGTCCAGGAAGGGCGGAGCCCGTCCTGGCGGGGTTTGGGGTGTCCCCAAAACCATCAAAAACGTTCTGATACCTACTTACTTGGGGCACCAGGGACACGAAGGCACCCGTCGTCTTTGTGGTGAGCCTCGTATCCCCGCAGAGATTCGGCCATCGGGTGGACGAAATGAGGCAGATGACCCAGCGAAATAGGGCAGTTGCCGCATGGAATTGAGGCATCGAGGCCCGTGACCCGCTTCCCGCGTCTGCGCTAGAATACGCCTGTGCGCCGAGAACCTCGACTGGTGACCTGTCGCCGCCAAGCGGAGCGATGGCGATCAGCGGATTCACGGAACGGAGGACGAAGACCAGCCGTGACGGGAGATGCCCCGCGGGCCTGTCAGAGTGGCGTGCTCGACGCGCCGCCTGGAGACACCGCTGGCCAGGTGCACCGTGCCAGCGATGAGCGACTGACCGGGCCGGCCGACCTCGCGGTCCAAGGCCTCGTCCTGGATGTGGACAAGTTCGCCGTCCACGATGGTCCCGGCATCCGCACCGCCGTGTACCTCAAGGGCTGTCCGCTGCGCTGTGCCTGGTGCCACAGCCCGGAGTCGCAGCAACCCCGGCCACAGCTCCTCTATATGGAGCGCAAGTGCACTGGTTGCGGCCTCTGCTTTGACGCCTGTCCCGCGGCGGCGATCCGCCCCGCCGAGCGGGCTACCGACGACGGAGCGACCCCGGATCCTCTCTCCCCTTCCCCCAGTATTGGGGGAAGGGGAGAGGGGATGAGGGCCGTTCCCGCCGCCGTCCACTGGGCATGCTGCACCCGTTGCGGCGCCTGCGCCCAGGTCTGCTATCCGGGCGCGCTCAAGCTGGCCGGGGAGTGGATGACCGTCGGGGATCTGATTGCCGAGGTGGAGAAGGACGCGGTCTTCTTCCAGGTCTCGGGCGGCGGCGTCACTCTGACGGGTGGGGAGGTTTCCCAGCAGCCGCGCTTCGCCTACCACTTCTTGAGGGCGTGCCACGAGCGCGGCATCCGCACCGCGATCGAGACGTGCGGCTACGCGCCCTGGTCGGTCTTCGAGGCGCTGGCTCCGGTGACTGACCTCTTCCTGTACGACCTGAAGCACCTGGACGAGCCAACGCATCGGCGCCTGACAGGCGTCTCCAACCGCTTGATCCTGGCCAACCTCCGTCGCCTCGCCGCGGCTGGCGCCGAGGTCGTCGTCCGCGTGCCATGCATCCCGGATCTCACGGATACCGAAGCCAACGTCGCCGCCGTCGCGGCCTTTGTCCGACGGGCGGGCCTGAGAACCATCCAACTGCTACCCTACAACGCGGCGGCGGGAGCGAAATACCACTGGATCGGGCGACCCTACAGCCTCGCGCACTTGACAGTGCAGAGCGCGGAGCGGATGGAGGCGCTGACGCTGATCTGTCGCGCTCACGGGTTGGCGACGCAGACGGAGTACTGAGAGCTGAGTGCCTTGTGGGACCCGGCTCAGGAACGGCGCGCAGGGGGTGAGGGGGTTCGACCCGCTATGGCGAGCGAGGACTTGGCGAGGAGTGGTGGCACGGTGGTGCTGACTGAAGCGCAAGAGGGACGGTCGAGCGATCGGGAGGCCGAGGGTCGCTGGAGCATGCGGGTTGAGCGGCTCCACGCCCGGCTGCACGACGCGATGCTCCGCCCCCAGGTGACCTGGCGCCCGGAAGGCGTGCTCGGGGTCCCGCCCCTGGCCGCGCTCCCACTCCTGCTCCGACGGGCGCACGCTGTCGCCAGGACGTTGGCCGAGCTGCCGATCGAACTGGACGCCGATGCCTTGATCGTCGGCAAGACGGCGATCGACGGCGTCATCCAGCGGACTTCGCTCCCCGAGTTCGCTACCTCGGAGGAACAGGAGCGCGCCCGGGCCGAGGGGTTCGGCATCACCAGCAGTCTCGCCCACAAGACGCCCGACTACCCCTCGCTCCTGGCGAAGGGCCTGCGGGGTATCCTCGACGAGATCGGGGCGAAGACCGGCGAGATCACCGCCAGGCCCGCTTCCCCAGCGCGGGACGACGCGCTTTGGTTTATGGAGTCGATGCGGATCGAGTGCCAGGCGGTGGTCGGCCTGGCCCGTCGCTACGCCGATCTCGCCGAGGAGCAGGCCGCCACCGCCGAGCCGGCGCGCGCGGCCGAGCTCTGCCAGATCGCCGCGGTCTGCCGCCGCGTGCCCGAGTTCCCGGCGCGCACGTTCCACGAGGCGGTCCAGAGCGTCTGGCTCGTGCACTACGCCTTCTTCTCGACCGGTACCGCGCTGTCGCTGGGGCGCTTCGACCAGTACTGCGGCCCATTCCTTGAGCAGGACCTGGCCGCCGGGCGCCTCACCCACGAGCAGGCCCGCGAGATGATGGATTGCCTGTGGCTGCGGTTCAACGACCGGGCCCAGTTGGTGCGCGAGAATCACCTGCCGCGCGTTCGGACGCACCCGTGGCAGGCGGGATACCGCACGCGGACGATCCACGACTTCGACCTGGCCGACGCCCTCAACCACTGGGGACAGAACATCGTGCTTGGAGGGATCCGACCCGACGGCGGCGATGGCACGAACGAGCTGACGTACCTCTGCTTTGATTGTCTCGAGCGCTTCGAGTTCACCAGCCCGGTGGTCACCGTCCGCCTGCACCGGGGATCGCCGGCCAGACTGATCCAGCGGTGCGCCGAGGTGCTGAGGAAGGGCGGCGGGATGCCGTTCGTCTTCAACGACGAGGCCATCGTGCCCGCCTATGAGAAGCTGGGCGTGCCGACCGAGGACGCCCGCGACTACGTCAACTCGAACTGCTGGGAGACGATGATCGCCGGCAAGTCGGACCAGGAGCTGATCCGGGGGGTCAACTTCCTCCTGATCCTGGAGTGGGTCCTGAACCAGGGCGTCACGCGCAGCCGCGGCGTCCGGGAAGGGATCGACACTGGCGACCCGCGAGGGTTCGCCACGTTCGACGACCTGCTGGATGCCTGGAAGCGCCAGATCGACGTCTATCTCGCCCGGAACATCGACTACATCGGCGGTCGCTACCCCCGCTGCGACCTGTTCCACTCGGGCCACGGTCGGTATTCGTACAACCCGTTGCTTTCGGCGCTGATTCAGGATTGCGTCGACCGGGAGACCGACGTCATCCGTGGTGGCGCGCGCTACGGCATCTGGCACGTGATGGGTGAGGCGGTGGCCAACTGCGTCGACGCGCTGGCGGCGATCAAGAAGCTGGTGTACGATGAGCGGGCGGTCTCGATGGACGTGGTCCTCGACGCCCTGGACCAGAACTGGCAGGGACACGAGAACCTCCGCCAGCAGATGATCGCGCGGGCGCCGAAGTTTGCCAACGATAGCGCCTACGCCGACGCGATCGGGCGTGAGCTGATGGCCCATTTCGTCGCGCGGACCCGGTATCACGCCCGGCGATACCCGTCGATCATTTTTCCGTGCGCCGTGGGCACGTTTTCGTGGTACACTTCCATCGGCCGCGAGGTGGGCGCCTCCGCGGATGGCCGCTTCGCCGGCGAACCGGTCACCCCCAACTTCAGCCCGACGATCGGGATGGATCTGATGGGGCCGACCGCCGCCATTAAGTCGTATTGCCAGATGGGGATGACCGATCTCGCGGGCGGCGGACCGATGGACCTGCGCTTCGCCGGCCACCACTTGCGGGGCGAGGCGGGCACGCAGCGGCTGGCCGGCTTTCTGCGGGCGTTCGTCGCGCTGGGTGGCAACATGACGACGATCACCGTGACCGATGTCGAGCTGCTGAAGCGGGCGATGGTGGAGCCAATGAAGTATCGGGGTCTGCGCGTCCGGATGGGGGGCTGGTCGGCCTATTTCGTCGCGCTGAGTCCGGAGCAACAGCGACTCCATATCGCCAAGGTCGAGCATGGGCTATAGTAGCGGAACCTGACGGTAGCGGGCCAATAGTCCCCACTCTCCGCAGTGCGCAGCCAGCGTCACAAGCCGCGGGGCTGGCGGGTGCGGGATCGGTGAGGGACAGACAATAACACACTGCGGAGGAGTGACGTGAACCTTTCCGACCTACAGGCGGCCGTCATCAATGGGAACGCCAAGTCTGCCGATGCGCTGGCGCGAGCGGGGCTGGCAGAAGGCCTGGCCCCGATGACGATCATCACCGAGGCGCTCGTGCCGGGGATGCACGAGGTGGGCGAGCGGTTCAAGCGCGAGGAGTACTTCGTGCCCGAGATGCTGCTCTCGGCCCGGGCGATGAAAACGGCTCTGGCGATCGTCAAGCCGTTACTGATACAGCAGGGCGGGCTCACCGGCCCGAAGGTGGCCATCGGCACCGTCCAGGGCGACCTGCACGACATCGGCAAGAACCTGGTGGCGATGATGCTCGAGGGGGCCGGCTTCGAGATCCTCGACCTGGGCACCAACGTGAAACCCGAGCAGTTCGTCCGCGCGGTCGCCGAGCAGGGGGCGCAAGTGATCGCCATGTCTGCGCTCTTGACGACGACGATGACGAACATGCCGGCAACGGTCGAGGCGCTGAAGTCGGCGGGCGTGCGTGATCGCACGGTGGTGATGATCGGCGGGGCGCCGGTGACCGAGCGCTACGCGCAGCAGATCGGCGCCGATGGCTTCGCCGCCGACGCCGCCACCGCCGTCGAGGTCGCGCAGGCTCGCCTCCGCGCGCGAATCGCCTGAGTCTGACGGCCCAGGGGCCAGTCGCCGCGACCGCGCGGGTTGAAACCGAGTTTCAACCCGCGCCGGTCGCTTCTTTGTCGCCAATGCCCCGCCAGGGTGGGGGTTTGGGGGTGTCCCCCAAGCC
>JACPQP010000321.1 GCA_016190465.1 Chloroflexota bacterium | reverse complement strand
GTCGGCGCAGGCCGACATCGTCAAGGGAGCTGGCGACTTCAGCGACCGAAGGAAGACCCGCGGGATCGCCCCGCACCCCGCCCGCTCGTGGCGCGGGTGCCCGATCATTTCGCGAACATCCATCAGTCACCGAGCACCCCCACTCGCCGCGATACCTACCCTTGTGAACCGGGTGGGGGAAGGGGGGCGTAACCCCGGAGGCGATGCCCGTCGTCGGCACGCCGCCTGACCACAAGGATACCGCAAAACCCGCCGCGGTGCACGGCTGGGTCTGATTCAACACTGGCCCAAACCAGGCCAGCGCATTCAGTCTGGCAGAGTCGAGAATTGCCCGATCGCGGTGCTCGTGGTAAGATTCATCTTACGAACCACCCACAGGAGGCGGACGATGGGCACACGGCCAAACCTGGCGCGGCACCGGGCGAGCGACGACCACCTCCAGACCCTTACCGTGAGTTCCAAGGGCCAGATAACTATCCCGGCTGATACGCGTCAGAAGCTGAAGATTGACAAGGGAACGCGCCTCCTCGAGATCGTGGTTGGGGAGTGCCTGATGTACGTGCCGGAGCACGCCTACCTCAACCAGCTTTTCGAGAGCCTTAGCGAGAGCTTGCGTCGAGCGAACGTCACCACCGAGGACCTCCTGGCCGACATCGAAGAGCACAAGGGAGAGACGTTCCGAGAACTCTACCCTAACCTGACGGGCGAGTAGGTGACCCGACTCTTTCTCGACTCGGGAGTGTTCGTGGAAGGAATCAGCGCGCCGTGGGGTGCGGCGAAGGCTATCCTGATCCTTGGCAGCCACCGGGTCTTCGAGGTTGAGACCTCCGAGGTGGTTCATGCTGAGGTGGTCGGCGCCCTCCAGCGGAAGGGCCTGGCCACCGGATCGAGTAGCGATTTCGCCAGGCTGATGCGAGAACTGCGGCTCAGCATTCACCCGCGCCCCTCGGAGGACGAGGTCAGGAAAGGCATCGCACAGTACCTCGCTCTGGTGCGCCACCGGGCGGACATGCCGGTCCTGGTCGCAGCGGTCGCGGCGCGACCAGACTGGCTGGTCTCCGGCAACCCCAGCCACTTTACCCCGGAGGTGGCCCGAGCCACCGGCCTGCGCATCGTCACCCCCGCCCATCTCATGCGCTACCTCAGCATCAGCGAGGTACCGCGGCGCCGATAGGCCTCAGCCCTCACGGGTGTTCCCCGGAGTCGTCAGCGAATCTCCTCGACGCCGCTCGATCCGTCTGCTATGCTGGATTCGCGATCGGTGGCACACCGATCCGGAGAGCGAGCATGATTGACCTTCAGGCGATCCGGGCTGCCCGACAGGTGATCGCGCGGGCCGACGAGGTGGCGGCGGCGATGCAGCTCGAGTATCAGTTCATGGACTGGCTCGACGCCGAGGTCGCGCGCCTGGCCAGCCAGGAGGGGATTCCGCCGGAGGCCATCTGGCAGGCCATCCGCGAGGCCACCCTGGCCGGCGGCGCCTCGCTTGCCGAGGTCGAGGCCACGCTGCGGCGCGTCGACAAGCAGCGCATCCGGGCAGCCGTGGACGGCCTCATCGGCCAGGGCTACGTCGACGGCGTCAAGGTGATGCGCCGTGACGGCACGGCCACCTACTACGTCCGCACGCCGGAGCCGAATCCGGCGGATGCGCCACCGGTCGGGCCGGAATCCGCCGGCACGGAGCTGTAACACCCGAGAGGTGCGTTATGCAGGCGGCAGACTTCCCCGCCTGGGCGCAGGGACACGACACCGACTCCAGCCTGGAGGAGCTGCGCGCCGAGGCTCTGCGCTCCACCGCGAACGGTCTCCTCGTCGTCACCGTGCTCCTGGATCTGGCGCTCGCGTACTTTGGCGAGCTGCCGCGGGAGACGTTGCTCGTCCTGGCGGCGCTGACCGTGGTCGCCGCCCTGGTCTACCGGGCGCTACAAGCGGGCGTGCGACTGGCGGCAGTCGCGCTGATCGTCGGGCTGACACTGGCGCTGGCCAGCGCTACCTACCTCTTCCCGTCTGCGCCGTTCGCGTGCTCGCTCTCTATCGTCGTGATCTTTGCCGGTGCGCTGCTCGGGTGGACGGCGGGCCTGGTCGCGGCGGTCGGCGTCACCGCCCTGGTCACCGTGTCACCCAACGCGCTGGGCCAGGAGATTCCGAGCGAGGTGGCCACCGTCGCCTTGCTCTTGACCTGGACCAACGTATTCGTGTCCTGGCTGATGCTGCGCCCACTTCAGACCGCCCTGAGTTGGTCGTGGCACAGCTACGCCCAGGCGTTGAGGACAACCCAGGAAGCACGCGCCCGGCAGGGCGAGCTTGGCCGACTCTCCAAGAGCCTGAACGAGACCTGCGACCGACTCGGACAACTGACCCGCGAGCTGGAACGGGCCCGAAGAATCGCCGAGGAGGCTCGCCGGCTGAAGTCCGAGTTTGCTGCGGCGGTCAGCCACGAGCTGCGGACCCCACTCAACCTCGTCATCGGGTTCAGCGAGATGATGGTGCTCTCGCCGAAGTCATTTTACAGCGAGCCCCTGCCGGCGAGCTACGCGGGGGATGTTGAGGTCATCTACCGCAATGCCAGACACATCTCCACCCTCATCGACGATATCCTCGACCTCAGCCAGATCGACGCCCAACGGATGGGCCTTCAGAAGCAACGTGCGTCGGTCGCCGCGATCATCGCCGAGGCAGCGTCGGGCATCACCGCGCGATTCGAGACGCACGGGCTGACTCTCACGGTCGACGCGCCACCGGATCTGCCAGCGGTCTACGTCGATCCGACGCGCATCCGCCAGGTGCTCGTCAACCTCCTCGGCAACGCGCTGCGCTTCACGCACAAAGGCGGCGTCACGGTGTCGGCAAGATCTATGGGGCAGGAGGTAGTAACGACGGTCGCGGACACGGGGGCAGGCATCGCCCCCGAGGACCTCCCGCACGTCTTCGAGGAGTTCCGTCAGAGCGGCTCGCCGGAGGTTCGCCGTGGAGGGAGCGGCCTGGGCCTCACGGTGAGCAAGCGCTTCGTCGAGATGCACGGCGGCAGCATGTGGGTGGAGAGCGAGCTGGGCAAGGGCAGCGCTTTCTGTTTCAGTCTGCCGCTCTGCGAGACCCTGGTGACGCAGCCCTACGTGGCCCCTTCAGCGCCCGTGTCGCCGGCGCGCGATGGGATCGGGGCGGACCGGAGGGTGATCGTGTTGGACCAGGAGGGAGAGACGGCGAGGGTGATCCAGAGGTACCTGGACGGCTATCGTCCAATGCACGCCCCTGGCGTCACCCAGGCTCTGCGGCTCCTGAGCGAGTGGGATGCCCAGGCCATCATCGCGAGCTCTCCGGAGGCGCAAGAGCAGTGGCGTCAGGTCCAGGCTACGGACGACGGACTCCAGCGCCTGCCAGTCATTACCTGCCCTCTCCGCACCGCTCGTCTCACCGCCAACGAGCTGGGAGCGGTCGACTACCTGATCAAGCCGGTCACGCTGGACCGGCTTCGCCGGGCGCTGGGCTCGGTCAAGAAGAGACCCCGACGCGTCCTGGTGGCCGACGACGACCCGGAGCTGGTGCGTCTCCTGGTTCAGATGATCCACGCCTGTCTGAAGCGTTGTGAGGTGCGGACGGCTGGGGATGGCGCCGAGTGTCTGGAGGTGCTGCGGGAATGGCAACCAGACCTGCTTCTCCTCGACCTGCTGATGCCCGGGGGCGACGGCTATGCCGTGCTGAGACAGATCCGGGCGGAGGAGGAGCACGGTAGGGGCGAATCTGGTGTTCGCCCTCGCGTCCGGGTGGTGGTGATCACGGCGAAGGGCAGAGAGGAGGAGACGATGGTCGCCAGCAACCTGACGATCAGTCGTCCTGGCGGCCTGTCGGTGGGGGAGACCATGGGCTGTCTGAGGAGTAGCCTCGACGCTCTGCTTGATGGTCTGGCTGGCAACGCTGGAGCGCGGTCAGGAGGCTCTGCGGGGTGACTGGCTTGGGCAGGAACCCCGCGACCCCCATCGCCAGCGCCAGGCTCCTCTCGGGCAGCACCGAGCACACGACAACGGGAATGTCCCGTGTGTCGGGGCGCCCTCTCAACTGCCGCAGGATATCCCAGCCATCCAGCGAGGGCAGCATCACGTCGAGGATGATGATGCCGGGCGGGGATCCCTCAAGCAGCTCCAACGCCTGCTGCCAGGTCTTTGCGTGAAGGAGCCGGTAGGTCGTGCCCCGCAGATAGCGGGCGAAGAGGCGCGCCACGTCAGGGTTGTCGTCGACGACCAGCACGGTCACCGGGCGAGCTACCGGCACGACGACCTCGATGGGGAGGCGTCCGGCGCCCGGCGGGCCGTGCTCGATGGCCACGCCGTGCAGCTCCGCCAGGTGGTGGTGCCGCGGCCAGGAGGTCCCTGGTTTCCGCCGAGAGGTCGGCCGACGAGCGTGGGGCGACGCGGAGGGGAGGGGCAGGCTTCGCTCCTCCCTCCTCCCTCCTCCCTGCTCCCCTATGGCGATGCGCAGGCGCACGCTTGCGCCGCAGTCGGCGGCCGTGAGGGTGAGCGGTGTGGCGGGCGCGACCTCGATAGCGTAACTGAGCAGGCTGAGCAGGATCTGGCGCAGAATCGTGCGGCTCACGACGGCAGGCGGCAGGGCAGGTGGAAGGAGAACGTGCAGGTCTCCTCCCAGGTGCTCCGCCAGCGTACCGGCGATCTCGGCCGCGCCGACGATGACCTCGCTCAGATCGGCCCTCTGCTCGCCCGTCGCCCCAAACCCAGCCCTCGCCAGCTCGGCGTCCAGCGTGGCTTCTCCGGCCGAGGCACCTACGAGTAGGGGCAGGCCCCCGTGCCTGCCCAAGGGGGCATCACCCTCGGTGATCGCGGCCTCGGCCGCCGCAGCCGGTGATGCGCGGCACATGTCCAGGAGAACGGCGCTCACCGCCTCCAGCGTGTCCAGGTGGTCGCGACTGGCCTGGCGTGGGCTGATGAGCAGTTCACGGCAGATGGTCTCGCGGCTCGCGCCTTTCAGGTAGCGCAGCGCAAGGTAGCGGTAGCGGCGCCCGCTCGCCGAATCGCGCGGCGCATCCGGCGGAGGCTTGAGCTGCTCAATCGCCTGGAGCAGCGCCCGCCGGAGCGCATCGCCCGAGAGCGCCTGGTCTCTCCTGGCGAGGAGCCTGGCCAGCGGATGGCGCCGAAGATGGGCGAGGTCGTGCAGATGGGCAAACGCATCCCGCACGTGCTCGGAGAAGGTGGCCCGATCAATCATGCCCCGATTATACAAGGGACCACTCCCGACGACTACGTGGCCCACTGTGGCCCATCGTGGCTCAGCGATGGCCAAAAGGGAATTGATCCCCTGCCGTGACGAGACTAAAGTAGTCGTCAGTAATCAGTTGGCTACGTACTTCGTTTCCAGAAAGAGGAGATCTCCAATGGCGCTATCCAGAGCTGACCGGACACAAGGCCGAGCAGCCACCCTGCGGGCGTTCGTGGCCGAGGTCGGGGGCATCCGGCAGCAGCGCTGGGGCAACGGCTGGGGTTACGCCTTCGTCGCGCCCGCGCTCCTCGCCTACCTCACCTTCAACGTCTGGCCGATGTTCCGGGGCTTCGCGATGGCCTTCACCGACTACCGCTTCCTGATACCCAACTCGGAGTGGAGCTTCAACGGCCTCGACAATTTCGTCGAGATGGCTAGCGATGAGACCTTCTGGCACTCCTTCGTCGTCTCGCTGAAGTTCACCGCGATGACCTTGCCCACCGGCATCGTCGCTGCTCTCGTCGCGGCGATCCTGATCTCGCGGGTGAGCCACCGGCGCGCGGCGGCCTTCTATCGCTGGATCGTCTACCTGCCGGTCACGATGCCGGTGGCGGTCGTGATGCTGATGTGGCGGCAGATGTATCACCGCGACCTCGGTTACCTCAACTTGCTGCTCCGCTGGCTCGGCGTCGCCAACCCGCCAAACTGGTTGGGCAGCGCCGACTGGGTGCTGCCATCCATCGCCGCTGCCGAGCTCTGGCGCACCTTCGGCTTCGCCACGCTGCTGTTCCTGATCGGCATCTACGGCATGAACCGCGAGCTGTTCGAGGCGGCGGCCATCGACGGCGCGAGCGGATGGCAACAGGTGCTCTCTCTGACGATACCGCTACTCAAGCCGATCTTCGTCTTGATCCTCGTGCTCAGTGCCGGGGTCGCCAGCGCCACCGAACAGATGCTGCTCATCACCAACCCGCCCGGCTCGCCGGAGAACGCGGCGCTCACCACCGGCCTGTACCTGTTCATGCAGGCCTTCCAGTTCGGAGATATGCGGCTCGGCTACGCCGCGGCCATGAGCCTCGTGCTAGGGTTGCTCCACATTGCACTCGCTTCGCTGGTCTTCGTGACGATGCGGACCGAGCGAGACTGAGAGGTGCGAGGATGTCCGTAGCTCGAACCGGCGCGCCGATTGGGGACGTTGCTCGCGCGCGTGCCTGGCGCTGGCCATCGCTCTCGCAGGTCGGGTTCAACCTCGCTCTCGTCGGCTTCTCCCTGGTCGTCCTGGTGCCCCTGGTATGGATGGTGTCCTCGTCGCTCAAGACGCCAGAGGAGTACTACCAGCGCGTGCCGTCGCTCTGGGTGGCGAAGCCCACGCTCATCAACTACGTGTACATGTGGACGCGGGGAGGCAAGGTTCCCTTGTTCATGGCGAACAGCGTGATCGTCACCGTCGGCGCGGTCAGCCTCCAGGTCCTGATGGCCTCTCTCGCCGGCTACGCCTTCGCGCGATTGGACTTTCGCGGCCGGGACGCCCTGTTTCTGGCGATCGTCGTCTCGATGTTCATCCCGCGCTCCGGCGGTCTGATGGCCCTCTACGAGCTGATGAGCTTCCTTCACCTTCGCAACAATTTGTTCGGGCTGGTGCTGCTCTTCGGCGCGGGTCTACCGGTGCCGATCTTCATCATGCGTCAGACGTTCCTGGCGATGCCTCGCGAGCTGGAGGATGCGGCCCGGATGGACGGCGCGTCGTGGTGGCAGCTCTTCTGGCGCATCGCGGTGCCGCTGGGGGCGAGCGGGATGGTGGTGATCGCGATCATCGGCTTTGTGTACGTCTGGGGCGAGTACCTGGTGACGTTCACGATGGTCGACAACGAGCAGCTCCTGACCATCTCGGTCGCTGCCCGGACGCTGCTAGTCGGGGGAAGCGCGCAAGGCTGGGTGGCTCCTCAGCAGCAGTTCCTCGACAAATTCGCCACCGAGGCGGCCGACGCCGCCCTGCTGCTGATGGCGGTGGCGCCGGTCATCCTGGTGTACCTGTTCCTCCAGCGCTGGTTTGTACGCGGGCTGACAGAGGGTGTGCTAAAGCTTTGATCACGCCAGTGCTGAGCGACCGCCCCACGATCTGCTGTCAGTTGTCATCTTGCTCGCTTGACACAGCACAGGATCATCGCCATACTATGGGCACGAAGCTTGTGGAGTGGGTGCCTGATGACAGGACTGGTAGAATGGCCCCTGGGGGATAGTGAAGAGACGGACAGTGAGCAGTTGATCGCGCGGCACATCGAGCAGAATCCATCTCGTCCAGGGCCAGGCAACGCGCGGGTTGTCAGTTATGGTGTTCCCGTGTGGGCGCTGGTGGCCCATCTTGATGCAGTTGACGGCAGCGTTGACCGGGTTGCGGACGACTACGAGCTACCACGGGAGGTTGTCCTGGCAGCGCTCAACTACTACCGCCGCCACAAGGACGCGATTGACGCCCGCATCGCCGCAAACGCCGCTTAGCTCCCTTGGTTGACTTCTATATCGATAATGACGTGGCCACGAAAGTGGCGACTCTCCTCCGGGCTGCTGGCCATGACGTGGTTACCACCCGCGATCTTGGTCGTGGAAGCGCAAATGATGACGAGCAGTTGCTCACCGCTGCTGTCCAGCGGCGGGTCTTTGTCACCCACAACACAGATGACTTCATCCTGCTTCACGATGCCTGGCAACGCTGGTCTCAGGCCTGGCAAGTTGCCGAGAAGCACGCTGGCATCCTGATCGTTCCACAAGGGCGGAAACACGGAGTACAGTGGACACCCGAGCGTATTGCCGAAGGGCTGTCCGATTGCGTGCAGAGGAGCTTACCTGTGGTGAACGAACTGCTTCAGTACAGGGATGGCAGGTGGTGGCGGCGGCTCGGCAACGGCTGGGTGCCCTGCATCTGAATACGCCAGCGGCGACGGCGGCTGGTGAGTACAGTCTGGCGACCTCTACTTCATCCCTCTGTTCAGGCGCGCACACAACCGCCCCGCGATCTGCCGCGCCTCGGTAACGCCGAGCACGACCACGGCAGCGGCGTACACGCCGGCGAACGCCGCGCCGGCGATGCCGACCAGCAGCAGCCGCGAGGGGACATCCACCGCCGCGGGCAGCGTCGCGCCGACCAGCCAGGCCACCCCCCCGGCCAGGCCGACGGCCGCTGTCGCTCGCAGCACGGCGCCTCCCAGCGGACGCTCGTGAAGCGATCCCGTTGCCCGCCGCAGGAGGACGAACAGCACGACCGCGTGGACGATGTGCTGCGCGGTGTTCGCCATGACCAGCCCGGACAGGCCCATCTGGCCCGGCCCGATCAGCGTGAGCCCGACGGCGACGTAAACGCTGACCCCGAGCACGCCGACGAGCATCGGGGTCAGCGTGTTCTTGCGGGCGTAGAAGGCGACGACGAGCAGTTGATCGACCGCGACGAACGGCATCTGGGGCGCGTACAGGAGAAATGCGCCGGCCGTCCTGGCCGTCGAGGTCGGGTCGAAGACGCCGCGCTCAAACAGCAGCGCGACGACCGGCTCGCGCAGCAGCGTCAGGCCGACCGTGGCCGGTAGCATCGCCAGGACGGCCAGGCGAATCCCCTGCGCCAGCGTGCCCCGGTAGGCGTCGTCGTGCTCGCCGGCCAGACGGGTGAGCGTCGGCAGGATGGCAAAGGACAGGGCGGTGCCCACCAATCCCAACGGCAGTTGCACCAGTGTCGTCGCGAAGCGCATCACCGCGACGCTATCCTCCCCGGTCCGCCAGGCCAGATTGCGGTCGATGGCGATGCCGACGATGGTCACGACCAGACCGCCGGCGACCGGCGCGTAGAGCGCGATGATCCGCCGCACGCCCGGGTGGCCAAGGTCCAGCCGCAGCCGCCAGCGTAGCCGTCGCAGCGCCGGCCACTGGGCGATGCACTGGAGGATGGCGCCCGCCAGCACGCCGACCACGAGACTGCCGGGACCGAGCAGCGGCGCCAGCGCCACCGCGGCGACGATGATGCCCGCGTTGAACGCGGCGATGGCGAACGCGGGGTAGGCGAACTGCCGCCGCGCGTACAGGAGCGCCGAGCTGACGCCGGAGAACCCGAGGAAGACGACCGCCGGCAGCAGCCAGCGCACCATCGCGACGGTCTGCTCGTAGACGGTGGCGTCGGTCGTGGCGCCGAGCGCCCAGACCACCACCGGGGCGAAGAGCGCGAGCACCATCGCAATGGCCACGAGCAGGACGAGGGCGAGCAGGGCGATCGAGCTGGCGACCTCGCCGAGCCCGTCGTCGTCGCCCGCGTAGTCGGAGAAGACCGGCACCAGGGCCGCGCTCACCGCCCCGCCGATCAGGAGGTCATAGACCATCGTCGGGACGCCCGACGCGGTGATAAACGCCGAGGTCACGGCCGTCGTCCCGAACAGCCCGGCGATCACCTGCTCGCGCACCAGCCCCAGAAGCCGACTGAGCGCGGTGCCCAGCATCACCAGGACGGCTGCCTTCGCGATCGTCGACGTAGCCCCCTGGCCGGCCGTTCCCGAGTGGGTCCGACGCGGGAAGGAGGAGCCGCCCTCATCCCCTTCTCCTCTCCCCGTGGGAGAGGGGAGAGGGGTGAAGGCGGGCCCCGCTGAGGGAAGGGGGTCCAAAGGTGATGCGGACGAGGCGACGCTCACCGTCCCCCTGCCCTCGTCCGCCGTTCGCGCCTTTCGCTCATTTCGCGCCTTTCGTGGTCCAGACGCCCCGTCTCCCCGTCGCTCGCCCTCGCCCCAGGATCGTCGCGATCAGATCGCTGGTCGAGCGGCCGGGGACGAGCGCGAGCAGCGCGACCCTGCCTCCGTAGCTCTCGACGACGTCCGCTTCGGGAAGTGGCTTGCCATCGGAGCCGTAATCGTCGCCCTTCACGTACACCTCGGGACGGACCGCCTGCACCAGCTCCACCGCCGTCGGGCCGCCGAACACCACCACCTCGTCCACGCAGGCGAGCGCCGCGATCAGCTCGGCTCGCTCGGTCGCCGGCACGATCGGCCGCGTTGGCCCTTTGAGCCGTCGGACGCTCTCGTCGTCGTTGACGCCGACGACGAGGCAGTCGCCGACCTGACGCGCCGCCGCGAGCGAGCGAACGTGCCCGACGTGGAGCAGGTCGAAGCAGCCGTTGGTCAGGACGATCCGCTGACCCCGAAACCGGCGCGCCGCACAGCGCGCGAGGAGCCTCTCGATCGCGACAACCTCACCCACCGATCTTTCGCCGAACCTCCGCGATCGGTTCGCCCGGCCGCCCTCACCCCTTGCCCCTCTCCCACGGGGAGAGGGGTAGGGGGTGAGGGCG
>JACPQP010000316.1 GCA_016190465.1 Chloroflexota bacterium | reverse complement strand
GGAGATGGTGATGCCCGGGGACAACCTGCGGATGACGGTCAAGCTGATCGTGCCGATCGCGTTGGAGGAAGGGCTGCGGTTTGCGATTCGGGAGGGTGGCCACACGGTCGGGGCCGGCGTCGTCACCAAGATCATCGAGTAACGAGTACAGGATACGCTGATGCCAAAACAACGCATTCGGATTCGACTGAAGGCTTACGATCACAAGATCCTCGATCAGTCGGCGGCGCAGATTGTCGACACGGCCGAGCGCATGGGGGCGAAGGTTGCTGGCCCCGTGCCCCTGCCAACGCGAATCGAGAAATATACCGTCATGCGGTCGCCGTTCATCGAAAAGGACGCCCGTGAGCAGTTCGAGATTCGGACTCACAAGCGTCTGATCGACATCATTGAGCCGACGCCGCGGACGGTAAACGCGCTCATGGGGCTGAGTCTGCCCGCCGGTGTGGACATCGAGATCAAGCTGTAGGAAGTACACCATGTTGAATGGGATTCTGGGCCAGAAGATCGGGATGACCCAGGTGTTCAACCCCGATGGCACAAGCATCCCGGTGACGGTGGTCGCGGCGGGTCCCTGCGTCGTCACGCAGATTCGAACGCCCGAGCGCGATGGCTACCAGGCGGTCCAGCTTGGCTTCGGGGAGACGCGCAAGCTGAACAAGCCGGAGCGGGGGCACTTGAAGGATCTGCCTGGACTGCGACACCTGCGCGAGTTCCCCATCGACGCAACCGAAGGCTTAATGGTCGGGCAGAAGATCGATGTCAGCATCTTCGCGCCAGGTGAACTGATCGACGTGGTTGGGACCTCGAAGGGGAAGGGATTCGCCGGTGGCGTCAAGCGCCATCACTTCCGGGGTGGCCCACGCACCCACGGCCAGTCGGATCGCCATCGCGCACCCGGCTCGATCGGCGCCACCACGACGCCGGGACGGGTGCTCAAGGGGCAGCGTATGGCCGGGCGGATGGGTGGCCGGCGAGTCACGGTGAAGAACCTGCGCGTCGTGCGCGCCGAGCCCGAGCGCAACCTGCTGCTCATCGAGGGTGCGGTGCCCGGTCCGCGCAATGGCCTGCTGATGATCCGCAAGGCCCACTAGAGGAGACCAGAACAACGTGCACGCACAGATCTACAACGATGCCGGCGAGGTGGTCGGCGAGACAGCTCTCAGCGATGCCGTCTTCGGCGTCCCGATGAATCGGGCCCTGGTGCACCAGGTCGTCGTCGCGCACCTGGCGAATCGGCGAGTTGGCACGGCCAGTACCAAGCGCCGGGGCGAGGTCGAAGGGGGTGGCCGGAAGCCGTGGCGCCAGAAGGGGACCGGTCGCGCACGACAGGGGTCGACGCGGGCGCCCCACTGGCGGGGGGGCGGCATCGTCTTCGGGCCGCACCCTCGCAGCTACACGCAGGCGATCCCCCGCAAGATGCGCCGGTTAGCACTCCGCTGCGTTCTCTCGGCAAAGGCGGCCGAGGGCCGGCTCGTGCTGCTCGACCGTCTCACGTTCGGCCAGCCGCGTACGAAGGACGCGGTGGCGCTGCTGGAGCGACTCAACGTGGGCGGCAGCGCGCTCCTGGCGATTCCTGATCTCGACCCGAACGTCGTGCTGTCGGTCCGGAACATCCCGCGCACGGTGACGATGCTGGCAGATACGCTCAACGTCGTCGACCTGATGCGGTACGAGTACCTGGTGATGCCCGTTGCCGCCGTCCGACAGATCGAGCAATGGCTGGGTAGCGTGGCCGATGAATCGGCGGCCGAAGGGTTGGCCGAGGAGACCGCCACGAGCGAAGCGGCGCCTGAGGGGGCGACCGAGCCAGAGACGGTCGGTGCGACGACGGTGGCCAAGGTGCCGACGGAAGAGACTCCGGCCGAGCCAGAGGGTGAGTAGGAGACGGCCATGCATATTTACGAAGTGCTTCGACGACCAATCATTACCGAGAAAAACACGGCGCTGAACGGTCTCAACAAGTACACGTTCGAGATCGACCGACGGGCCAACAAGCCCCTGATTCGACAGGCCGTCGAGCAGATCTTCAAAGTGGACGTCACTTCGGTCAATGTGGTCACCGTGCCAGGCAAGATGCGCCGGGTCGGGCGTAGCCGGGGGATGACCTCGCCCTGGCGAAAGGCCATCGTCACCGTGAAGGCCGGCCAGCGGATCGAGCTATTCGGGAGCTGAGGGAATAATGCCAATAAAGAAGTTCAAGCCGACCTCGCCCGGTCGCCGGGGCATGTCGGGATACACCTTTGACGAGATCACCAAGACGAAGCCCGAGAAGTCGCTGCTAGCTCCGCTCACCCAGCGTGCCGGACGAAACGATCAGGGGCGGATCACGGTCCGTCATCGCGGCGGTGGGAGCAAGCGTAAGTATCGCATCATCGACTTCAAGCGTGACAAAGTCGGCGTGCCCGGAACGGTTGTGGGGATCGAGTACGACCCGAACCGGTCGGCGCGGATCGCACTCATCCAGTACGCCGACGGTGAGAAGCGCTACATCCTCGGACCGCTCGGCCTGGCCGTGGGCGACACGGTCTCCGCCGGGCCCGGGGCCGAGGTCCGCGTCGGCAGTGCGCTGCCGCTGGTGAACATTCCGGTCGGCACGACGGTCCACAACGTCGAGCTCATCCCCGGCCGGGGTGGGCAGATCGTCCGTAGCGCGGGCACCGGCGCGCAGTTGATGGCGAAGGAGGGCGACTATGCGCTCCTCCGTCTGCCATCGGGAGAACTGCGGCGGGTTCATGCCCGCTGTATGGCCACGATCGGACAGGTCGGCAATGTCGAGCACGAGAACATCAGCCTGGGTAAGGCTGGACGCAACCGCCATCGCGGTTTGCGACCGACCGTGCGGGGCTCAGCGATGACCCCGCGCGATCATCCCCATGGCGGCGGTGAGGGCAAGGCGCCGGTCGGTCTGCCCGGGCCAAAGACACCGTGGGGCAAGCCCGCCCATGGCTACCGAACGCGCAAGACCGGGAAGCCGAGCGACCGGTTCATCGTTCGAAGACGGAAGTAATAGCGAATGAAACGAACGCGAGGAGGCAGAGGGTGGCGCGATCGCTGAAAAAGGGGCCCTATGTTGACGTCAGCCTGCTGCGCAAGGTTGAGGTGCTGAATCGGACCGGCGACAAACGAGTCATCAAGACGTGGTCGCGGGATTCGACCATCTTCCCGCAGATGGTGAGCCACACCATCGCGGTGTACGATGGACGTCGCCACGTGCCGATCTACATCACGGAGAATATGGTCGGGCACAAGCTCGGGGAGTTCGCCCCGACCCGCCATTTCCGGGGGCACGCAGGGCGGAGCGCCGAACGAACTACGGCTGTGAAGAAATAGGGGCGCGGAGGAGCAACGATGGAAGTACGCGCAGTGGCGAGGGATATCCGCATCTCTCCGCGCAAGGTGCGGCTCGTCGTGGATGCGGTGCGCGGGAAGCGGGTCGGCGAGGCGGTGGCCGCACTCCGCTTCATGCCGCAGCGGGCCGCCGTCGAGGTGAGCAAGGTCATTCGCTCGGCTGCAGCCAACGCCGAGAACAACTATGGACTCGAGCCGGACGACCTGTACGTTGCCCGAATCTATGCCGACGAGGGGCGAACGCTGAAGCGATTCCGGGCTCGAGCTCACGGTCGGGCGAGTCCACTGCTCAAGCGGTCGAGCCACATCACGGCGATCGTGAGCGACGCCCAGCCGGGGCTCGAGGTGAAGGAGGAGGCGTAAGTGGGACATAAGGTTCATCCAATCGGGTTTCGGCTCGGCATCATCAAAAGCTGGGAAGCCAAGTGGTACGCCGAGAAGGAGTATACGCGACTGCTCCACGAAGATCTGCGGCTGCGGGGCGAGATCAACCGGCGTCTGCGCGATGCCGGAGTGACGCGCATCGAGATCGAGCGATCGGCCAACCAACTCACGGTGACCATTCACACCGCCAAGCCGGGGATCGTCATCGGGAAAAGTGGTGCCAAGGTCGAGGAGCTCCGTCGATACCTGGAGCACATGACCAGCAAGAAGGTACGCGTCAACATCCAGGAGATCCGGCAGCCGGAGGTTGATGCCCATCTCGTTGCCCGGAGTATCGCCGAGCAGATCCAGCGACGCGTCGCCTACAAACGGGCGGTTAAGCAGGCAGTGCAGCGGGCGATGCAACGCGGGGCGAAGGGGATCAAGGTCGTCGTGGCCGGGCGGCTCGGCGGAGCCGAAATGTCGCGGCGTGATCGCGAGGTATCGGGCAAGGTCCCGCTCCACACGTTGCGAGCCGACATCGAGTATGGCACGGCCGAGGCGCTGACGACTTACGGACTGATCGGCGTCAAGGTCTGGATCTACCGGGGCGACGTTCTCCCCGCGGCGCGCCAGCCGCCCCCGCAGCGGCAGGAGAAGCCCGTTGAAGCCGCACCGGCCTGATCGAACGCCCTGATCGAACGCCTTCAGGAGCCAGGAGCGAGGAGAACGGGTTATGTTGATGCCCAAGCGGGTGAAGTATCGGAAGGCCCATCGCGGCCGGCGCCAGGGCCCGGCAAAAGGCGGCACCGAGATCACGTTTGGTGAGTATGGCCTGGTGGCGCTCGAACCGGCCTGGATTGATAGCCGACAGATCGAGGCCGCTCGCCGGGCGTTGACGCACCACACCAAGCGCGGGGGGAACATCTGGATCCGCATCTTCCCGGACAAGCCGGTGACCGCCAAGCCGGCCGAGACCCGGATGGGAAGCGGCAAGGGTGCACCCGAGCACTGGGTAGCTGTCGTCAAGCCAGGGCGAGTCATGTTTGAGATGGGTGGGGTGAGCGAGGAAGTGGCTCGCGAGGCGATGCGTCTGGCCGGCCACAAGCTCCCGATTGCGACGAAGTTCGTCATTCGGGAGCAGGTGGCCGGCCCGGCCACGGGCGAGGGCGGGGCCGAGACGGCCGAAGAGGCGGGGGGTGAGGAGGAGTGATGAAGGCCACCGAGCTGCGCGCGTTGAGTGACCAGGAGCTCCAGACGAAGCTCGACGAGGCGTATCAGGAGCTATTCAACCTGCGGTTCCAGCAGGCCACACGTCAGCTGACCAACACGAGCCGGATCGCCCAGGTGCGCAAAGATATCGCCCGCATCAAGACTTTGCTCCGCGAGCGCCAGCTTGCTGCTACGGCCTGAGCTCCGGCAGGGCGGATGTGAGGGGTGTCCCCCCGGGATCTCGCGGCCTCGGCGAGGGGGCGGACACCGATGCCGAAGAGGTGTCCCATCAGGGCGGGGGGCCTGGGGGTGTCCCCCAGGGATCTCACGGTCTCGGCGGGGCAGACACCGATGCCGAAGAGGTGTCCCATCAGGGCGGGGGGCCTGGGGGTGTCCCCCAGGGATCTCACGGTCTCGGCGGGGCGAACACCGATGCCGAATAGGTGTAAAGAGGGTGTGACTTGGAGACGAAACGGAAAGAGCGCGTTGGCCGCGTGGTCAGCGACAAGATGAACAAGACCATCGTCGTCGCGGTAGGCGTGACTCGGCGCCATCCACTGTATCGGCGAACGATCCGGGAGCAGCGACGCTACAAGGCGCACGACGAGCGCAACGAGTGCCGGACCGGCGATCTCGTCCGGATCGTCGAGACGCGCCCGCTGAGCAAGGAGAAGCGGTGGCGCGTGGCGGAGATCATTGGGCGCGGTCCTGGCGAGGTCGTATCCGCGGGCGTCGAAGGGACTAGCTCATCGGCCAGCGGGTGATGGCCCCCTCCCTTTGGGAGAGGGCTGGGATGAGGGCGGTCTGAACGTGCAGGAGTAAGTGATGATTCAGCCAATGACTAGACTGAACGTGGCGGATAACACCGGTGCCCGCGAAGTGATGTGCATTCGGGTCCTGGGCGGGTCGAACCGACGCTATGCCTATGTGGGAGACGTCATCGTCGCCTCGGTCAAGGATGCGGTGCCTGGGGGGGCCGTGAAGAAGGGCGAAGTTGTCCAGTGTGTCGTCGTCCGCACTGCCAAGGAGTACAGCCGACCGGATGGATCGGCGATCCGATTTGACGAGAATGCCTGTGTCATCCTGGCCGACCGCCAGAATCCGAAGGGCACCCGGATCTTCGGGCCGGTTGCTCGGGAGCTACGCGAACGGAACTTCATGAAGATCGTCTCACTCGCGCCGGAGGTGCTCTAGATGCACGTGCGTCGTGATGATATGGTGCTGGTGACGGCTGGCAAGAATCGAGGCAAGACGGGCAAAATCCAGCGAGTGCTCCCGGAGGAGAACCGGGTGGTCGTCGAGGGAGTCAACCTGATCAAGCGGCATCTGAAGCGGCGGACCCAAACGGGCCCGGCCGGCACCATCGAGCGCGAGGCGCCGTTTCACGCTTCGAACGTCATGCTCCTGTGCCCGAAGTGCAACCAACCGGCGCGCACGGGCCACCGGTTCCTTGCCGATGGGACCAAAGTGCGCTACTGCAAGCGGTGCCAGGAGACTATCGAATAGAACAGGATGATAGGGTAACGATGCAGGTACAGACACCCGAACGGTTCAAAGCGCGCTATCAGTCGGAGATCGTTCCGGCGATGATGCGTGAGTTTGGCTACCACAACCTCTTGGAGGTGCCGCGGATCCGGAAGGTGGTCGTCAACATTGGGCTCGGCGAAGCACTTCAGAACGCGAAGGCCATCGAGGCGGCGACTCGCGATCTGGCACAGATCACGGGCCAGCGGCCGGTAGTGACCCGCGCCCGGAAGTCGATCGCGGCGTTCAAGCTGCGCGCCGGCGTGCCGATTGGGGCGATGGTGACGCTGCGGGGTGCCCGCATGTGGACTTTCCTCGACAAGCTGTTGTCGGTTGCGCTGCCGCGCGTGCGTGATTTTCGTGGGGTGTCGCCGAAGTCCTTTGATGGGCGTGGGAACTACTCGATCGGCTTGCGCGAGCAACTGGTCTTCCCGGAGATCGAGTACGACAAGGTCGATCGCATTCGCGGGTTGGAAGTGTCGCTCGTGACCACTGCGCGCACCGATGCGGAAGCCCGGCGGCTGCTGGAGCTGATGGGCATGCCCTTCCAGAAACAGTGATCTGATTTCGGATTGCAGATTGCAGGTTTACCTGCAATATGCAATCCGAAATCTGCAATACTCGTCACTCATCACTCGCGAAAGGAATGCAAGTGGCAAAGAAGTCGATGATCGCGAAGGCTGAGCGGAAGCCGAGGTTCAAAGTGCAGCAGCACAACCGCTGCAAGCTCTGCGGGCGTCCGCGGGCCTACATGCGCAAGTTCGGCATGTGTCGGATTTGCTTTCGCGGACGGGCGCTGCGGGGTGAGATCCCCGGCGTCGTCAAGTCGAGCTGGTAGACCGGGCGCGGGTGGCCGACGGTCGGCGCCTGCTTGCCGTGCCGTTGGCTGGAGTAGCGTGTGTCCAGGAGGAAACCTACGTGGTGGTGAACGATCCGATCGCCGACCTGCTGAATCGCATTCGGAATGGTATCATCGCTCGACACGAGTCGGTGGTCGTACCAACCTCACGGATCAAGCTGGCGATCGCGAAGATTCTGAAAGAAGAAGGCTTCGTCAAAGACTTTGAGCTAGTGAAGGATAGTCAGAACCGGATGATGCGCATCTGGCTGCGCTACACCGGAAAGAAAGAGCCTGTGCTGACTGGCCTGCGACGGGTGAGCAAGCCGGGGTTGCGGGTCTACGCGAAGGCGGATGACATGCCGCGGGTCTTGCACGGCATGGGGATCGCAATCGTGTCGACCCCGCAGGGGATCATGACGGCGCGTCAGGCCCGTCGCCAGAAGGTCGGCGGGGAGGTCCTCTGCCATATCTGGTAGGGAGCACGGCTGCCACTCATCCTGGTCCCGATGCGGCGTGCAGCGGAGCAGGGGGGCTCAAGTCTCAGAGGAGGTACAATCGAACGATGTCACGCATTGGGCGTATGCCGATACCGGTGCCCCCCGGGGTGCAAGTGACGCTCGGCGACGAGCAGATCCGAGTGAAGGGGCCGCTCGGTGAGCTCTCGCGGCGTCTGCCTCCGGCGATGCGGGTCGAGCTCACCGATGGGCAGCTCCGGGTGGTGCGACCGAGTGATGAGCGCCAACACCGGGCGCTTCACGGATTAACGCGGTCGCTGATCGCCAATATGATCGCCGGTGTGACCCAGGGATTTGCCAAGACGCTCGTCGTCCACGGGGTGGGGTATCGTGTTGGGCGACAGGGGAACCGGCTCTCGCTCCAGCTCGGCTACTCGCACCCGATCGAGCTCGTGCCACCCCTTGGCGTCGAGATCACCGGCGTCGAGACGTTTACTCCCACTCCGACCAACGAGTGGCTTTCGGGCCGATTTGTCGTCAAAGGTATCGACAAAGAACAGGTCGGCGAGGTTGCGGCCAAGATTCGATCGCTGCGCGAGGCGGAACCCTACAAGGGGAAGGGAATTCGGTACCTCGGCGAGCGGGTTCGCCGCAAGGCAGGCAAAGCTGCCGGCAAGGGCAAGAAGTAGAGGGAAAGATGGCAAGATTGACCCCGCGCGAGGCGCGCCTGCGCCGCCATCACCGTGTTCGCCGCAAGATATTTGGCACGGCGGATCGCCCACGGCTGGCGGTGTTCCGCAGTCTCCAGCACATCTATGCTCAGGTTATTGACGACCAGACCGGTCGGACGATCGTGGCCGCCTCGACCCTCGAGCCGGTGGTCCGCGAGCAACGCGCGGACAAGCCAAAAGCGACCGAGGCCGAGATCGTGGGGCGGCTGGTCGGGGAACGTGCTCGGACGGCCGGCGTGACCGCGGTCGTCTTCGATCGCGGGGGCTACCTTTACCACGGCCGAGTTCGTGCGCTTGCTGAGGCTGCTCGGGCGAGTGGATTACAGTTTTGATGAGAGAGCGAGAAGAGACGTATGCCAAGAATTGATCCCGCGGAACTGAGCCTTGAAGAGCGCGTCGTGAGCATCAACCGAGTGGCGAAGGTCGTCAGAGGCGGTCGCCGGTTCAGCTTCAGCGCCCTCGTGGTTGTCGGCGACGGAGCCGGCCATGTCGGCACCGGGACTGGCAAAGCCAACGAAGTACCCGAGGCGATTCGCAAGGCGACGGAGGCTGCCCGGAAGCATCTCATCCGGGTGCCCCTGATCGGCACGACCATCCCGCACGAAGTCATTGCCGAGTTTGGCGCTGCCCGCGTCCTGTTGAAGCCGGCCTCGCCAGGCACCGGTGTCATCGCCGGTGGTCCGATCCGCGCGGTGCTGGAGGCGGCCGGCGTCCGTGATGTGCTCTCGAAATCGCTCGGGAGCGGTAACCCGATCAATGTCACCCAGGCGGCGTTGACAGGCTTGCTGGCGCTGAAGGATCCGGAGGCCGAGGCCCAGCGCCGCGGCCGGCCGCTGTTGGTTGGTGTTGCGCGCGCCACCGCCGTCGCCAAGCCGCCGCCGCCCCCCGTCCGGCCGATGCCGCCACGAGGCCGGCCAGCCGCTGGTCCAGGCCCCCGGCGGGGACCGCGCGGTGCTGGCCGCGGCCCTGGTGGCGCCCCCGGTGCCGATGGTGGGGCCCGTGGGCCGCGGCCAGCCGGCGCCGGGGAGCCCCCACGCCGGCCGGGTGGGCCTGGCGGGCCGAGCGGGCGCTGAGATCCCGCCAGGGCGGGGTGGGC
>JACPQP010000320.1 GCA_016190465.1 Chloroflexota bacterium | reverse complement strand
CCGGGGAACCCGCAGAGCTTGAACCGGTACAGCTACTGCCGCAACAACCCCCTCAGCCGCGTTGACCCGAGCGGCCACGATGATTGGAACTACTGGGACACGTGGGACAGCGGGAGCAGCGGGGATTCGTGGGACTATTGGGACAGTGGGAGCTCAGCAGGAGAGTCCCTGCCAGACTCCACGCCCACGCCTGTGGCTACTCCGGTGGCCACGCCAAGCCCAGTCCCGGCCCCCACGCCGGATCCACCTTATTCTGCCAGCCCGAGCGATTTTGGTGGAGGCATCGGCAGTGCGCTGGCCGACATGGGGTTTGATACACCGTCTGGATGGGACGCGGGGAGTGCTGCGATCAGCGCGGCGAGTTCGCTTGTTGAGTCGGCGGGAGAGGCTCTGGAGGCAGCGGGGCGCAGTGGGCCGAGGCTCCTTCGTGACCCCATCGGCTTCGCCAAGGGCTCGGCGAAAATCGTTGCCGGCGAGGCGTTGCAGTTCACTGGGACGGCGTTGGGTCCTGCTTACGGCGCTACGTACGATGCCGTGACTGGCATGCTGGAGCGAGCTGCCAGTGGAAAGCCGCCAGTGGAAAGTGCCGTGGCCGCCACTGCAGCGGCTCTCAGCAGCTTGATTGCGGGCATGGGGGCCTCCCCCGTTTGCAGAGCAGGAGTAACTACTCAGGTCTCCAATCGGGTAGTCTTAGGGCTTATGCGTTCTCGCCACAGTTCGCCGGTGCCGGCCGATTCGTGGCCAACACGGCCATCGGATGTGCTCGGTTGCTCGCTCTCAAGGGACTCGTTAGCCCAATGTCGTGCGTCGGTGGCAGTGTCTGACGCCTCCTCATGCGGGGGGCCGCCGCGCCTCGAAGGATACGCGGGAGAACGCATAAGCCCTGCTCCGTCGACGTCAAGGTTGCCGGCCCTGGCGGCGGTGTCGTATACTGATCTCGGATACCTTTGCAGCGCGGGCCGTTAGCTCAGTTGGCAGAGCACCTGACTTTTAATCAGGGTGTCGCAGGTTCGAGCCCTGCACGGCCTACCAGCCTACCCTAGCAGATCAAGGGGAAATCGACAGCCCCCGTCCTGGCCGAGGGCAAGCCGCCCGCCAGCCAGGAGGTCGAGCGTGGTCACCATATGAGCAGTGCTGCTGATTCCTGGCGGTCAGAGGCCGCCGTGTCCTTCCTCATCGAAGCAAGCGCCCTGCTCGCGAGATCCCTTGACTACAAGGTGGCCCTTCAAGACCTGGTGCATCTCGCCGTGCCCTATCTCGCGGACTGGTGCACCATCGATCTCGTCGACAAGAACAAGACGTCCTACTGGACGGCGGTCGCGCACGTAGTCTGGAAGAAAGAAGCGATCGTTCGTGAGCTGCACCGCCGCTACCCGCTCGATGCGCACTCGCCCCAGGTGGTCGCCCGGGTGCTGCGTACCGGCCAGCCCCTGGTCTTGCCGGACATCTCCGACGCGGTGCTGGCAGCCACCACTCAAGATGACGAGCACCTTCAACTGGTGCGACAGCTCGCCCCCAGGTCGATGATGGCTGTACCTCTCGAAGCGTGTGGACGGCTGATCGGCGTCATGAGCTTCCTGTGGGCAGAATCGGGGTACACCTATGACTGGGCGCGCATGGCCCTGGCCAAGGAGCTCGCCTCCCGAGTGGCCACGGTTGTGGACACGGCGCAGGGAAATGGTGAGCGCCGGCGGGTGGAAGAAGCGCTGGAGCAGGCGCAACAAGCGGAGATAGCCGCCTGGAGCGAGCTGGACAGGCGCAAGACTGAGCTGATCACCACGATCGCGCACGAGTTGCGGACACCGCTCACGGTGGTGATGGGCTACACCGAGCTACTCGTCACCCGGCTGGGCCAGATAAGCGCGGAGGAAGTGCTCTTCATGGCAAGCGAGATCTCCAGCGGAGCGAAGATACTCCACCAGCTTGTCGACGACGTGTTCGCGTTCACGCAACTCGAAACTGGCGAACTCACCGCACAGCCACGTCCGGTGGACCTGATCCCGGTGCTGTGGCAAGCCGCCGATGCCTCGCGATTGGTGACCGGGGGTGAGCGCCTGGTGACCGAGCTGCCCGAGAGTCTGCCAGCCCACGCCGATCCCGAACGCGTTGGCCAGGTGATCCGGCATCTGCTGCGGAACGCCTTGCAGTACGCGCCAACTGGCCCGATCACTTTGCGTGCCAGACAGAGCGACGGCAAGAGTCTCATCGAAGTGATCGATTGCGGACCAGGCATCCCCGTGGAGGAGCAGTCCCTGATCTGGGAACGGCTGTATCGCGGATCAGGCGTGGCGACATTGCACGGGGCGCGGGGAATGGGTCTCGGGCTGGCGGTGGTCAAGACGCTTGTCGAGTCCCAGAATGGACGCATCACACTCGCCAGCGTGCCTGGCCAGGGGTGCACCTTCGGCGTGGTCCTTCCCGCGGTCGATCTGGCATGAGAGTCCCGCGGCCGCTTCTGTTAACCGGGGGCCGGTCATCCGATCTGTGCTCTTCGTGTCTTTGTGGTGAACTTCGCACGCCGTCGCCCCCTCACCCTTTCGCGCCTTTCGTCGCTTTCGTGCCTTTCGTGGTCCAAACCCACGCCCCGTCGCCACCTCGCCCCGCCGGCACCAGCGCCTCACGGATCAACCGGAGCGCAGCCCGGCCGGTGACCTCGAGGTTTCTGGACTGCACGCGGTCCGCCGTGTCGCCCGCGGTGTGGTACTGCGGATCAGGCAACCAGGTGATGAAGATCGCCGGCACCCCGGCCGCGGCAAACGGCGTGTGGTCGCTGTCGCCGCGCGCCTCGAAGATCGCGGCGGTGACCCCCAGCTCGCGAGCGAGGGCGATCGCGGACACGGCGCGCCGCCGCGCTTCGGGCGAGGTCGCGCCGATCCGCATGTCGTCGCCAACCCCCACCATGTCCAGGTTCAGCATCAGGCGGGCGTTCGCCAGGACAGACGGGCCGCGCGCCTGCACGTAGTGTCCCGAACCGATCAGGCCGAACTCCTCGGCGCCGAACGCGACGAACGTGACCGCGGTTGCCCGGCGCTCGACGGCGAGCACCCGCGCCACCTCCAGCAGCACCGCCGTCCCCGAGGCGTTGTCGTTCGCGCCCGGTCCAGCCGCCACCGAGTCGAAGTGTGCGCCGACGACGACGGTCGGACCCCGTCCGTCGGTCGCCTGGACGGGCCAGCGCGCGACGACGTTCTCTGACCGGCGCTCGACCTCCTCCACCTGCGCGTCGATGGTGGCTCGCACGGTACCGCGCGTCAGCTCGGCCGCGATGCGCTCACCGTCACGCCCCGAGATGGCCAGCGCCGGAATGCGCGATTCGCCCTGCAACCGCCCGACGAACGGGTCGGGTACGCTGTTGAACACCAGGGCGCCGATGGCGCCGGCTCGGGCGACGTTCTCCACCTTCTCGCTGAACGTGATCTCGCCGCGGCGAATGAGGGCGATCTTCCCGGCCAGGTTCTTCCCGGCCACGTCGGCGGCGCGAGCCAGGCCGACCGATACCAGCTCGGCCTCGATCCGGGCAGCGGGCGAGCCGACGAGGGCGGTCGCCGCCAGCGGGGATCGGGCGAGCGAGGGAACAGCCACCGAGGAGCCGATGTCCTCGAGTCGCCTGAAGCTGAACGGATCCCGCTCCACGTCGTAGCCGAACGCGGCAAACTGGCTGCCCAGGTAGTCTGCCGCCCGACGCTCACCCAACGTGCCGGCAGCCCGCGACCCGATCGTCGCCGACAACTCGATGACGTGCCGCGATGCCCGGGTGGCCGAGAACTCGGCGCGGCCGGTCGGCGCGGCAACCGTGGCGGCTCCGGTCGGGACGACCGATGAGGCTGTGGGTGCAGGCACCGGCATCGAGACGCTGGGCGTCGGCGTCGACATGCCAATGGAGAGAGACGACTGATCGGTCGCTCGAGTGGAGGTTGGCGCCAACTCGACCGATGGACTGGCCGCCGGGGCCGTCTCCACCGGAGCGGCCGGCGGCGACGGAGCGGGAGCGGTCGCCGCACCCTCACCCCCTACTCCTCTCCCCGTGGGAGAGGGGCGAGGGGTGAGGGCGGCGACAGGGATCGGCGCACCGCCACGAGATGCGGAGTCGCCCAGGGGCCCGGGAAGGCACGCCCCGACGAGGAGCGCCAGCAAGAGGAGCAGACCAACCAGCTTGGCCTGCGGCCCGCGATCCCCGACGACCATCCGGCACCACCTGTCTTGCAGGGCCCGCCGTCCGATGGCCGGCCGAGGGGACGGGGGTTGCAGATTTGGGGTCTGCGGCGACGGGGCGTATCGGCGAAGGGGCTGATCTGAAAAAGGGCCGGTCCGGGCGGTCAACCGGCCGATCCGGCCGCCTGACCGCCCGGACCGCCCTTTTCCCGAGATCCGTTGACAGCCCCCCCTCGCCCGGTCGCCCGCTACGCCGCGGCGGCGCCCCGCTCGGGCTCAGCCGACGGAAACTCCGTCCGCACAGCCGCTCGCAAGCGATCGACCTCGGCGGCCATCCGTTGCACGGTGCGAAGCTGGTTCCGAATCGCTCGGTCCCACTGGGCCTTGACAACGGGCGCTTCCCGGGGGGAAGAGTGTTCCACGGCCCTGCTGCGCTCGGCAAGCATCAGCGCCAGCATGCGTCTCTGCGAGGCAAGCAGGGCCTGGGCCAGCCGCAGCGCGACGGGCGACACCGTTTGCGTGGTCGAGTCTTCGCATCGGTCGGCTGCTTCCTGTGGGGGGGTGTGCTCCTTGGTGCTGTCCATCCGTCTCCTCCGTGCTACGAGATGTGCCAATCGCCAGTACACGATCAGGACACCGATTTGGCATTGGTGCCCTCCCACCCTGTCTACAGAGAGGGAGAGATTGGGGGACACTCCCAAACCCCCGTCCTAATGGGGCGCCGCCCGTCGTTGCACCCGGTCTTCGGACCGGGTGAGGATCGAAACGTGGGTGCCAAGGGGGTTGGGGCATCGCAAGCCGTCTGCCGTCCTGCCCACAACTACGGTATGCTCTCTGCAATATCTGTGCCAGACCGACGGTTGCTAACCGATGACGAGATCGTTACAGTTGATGGCTGACGGCTCCCTATCTCCAAACCGCACTGGTGTGACTATGGATGCTCTCGTACAGTCACTCGCAGCCCTGGACCGGAAGTCGCTGGCCATCGCCGGTGGGAAGGCGGCCAACCTTGGCGAGCTGGTGCGGGCTGGCCTGCCGGTACCGCCCGGCTTGTGCGTTACCACCGTGGCCTACACGCTCGTCGCCGAGCACGCCGGGCTCGGGCCCACTCTGGCCGCGCTTGCACCGACTCCGTCGGACGACATCGCCCGGCTGGCGGAGCTGGCCGCGGAGGCGCGCGCCGCCCTGCTGGCGGCGCCGGTTCCGGCCGCCGTGGCCGAGGAGATCGCCGGGGGCTACCAGGCGCTCGGCGTGGCCCAGGG
>JACPQP010000308.1 GCA_016190465.1 Chloroflexota bacterium | reverse complement strand
CGGTAGCCGTCAGCCGCCAGACCTTCGCAGGCCAACCGCTGAAAGCGGATGGCTGATCGCCGATGGCTCGAGCTGCGCCAGCAGACCACGCTTGACCTCGATCGTCGACACACTGGTCGCACCGAGCCGTTGGCCGAGCAGACGGGTCACCTCGCCGAATTCTGGATCGTCGCCGCAGGTGAACACGTCCACCGCGGCATAGCCGTGCTCCGGCCAGGTGTGAATGGAGAGGTGGGACTCGGCAATGATGACCACGACGGTCACACCGTGAGGCTCGAACTGTCGCTGAACGACGTCGAGGATCGTCGCGTTGACCAGTCGAGCCGCCTGCACCATCGCTTCGCGGATCTCGTCAATCGCGTCCAGCGCCCGAGACGAGCATCCGTAGAGCTCCACCAGGAGATGCTGACCCAGCGCCTTCAATGACACTCCCCGTGGCTGCACACACCCGGCTGGACCCTGCCCCTGCGTGGACATCCTGGACACCGACTCGCTATTGGCACCCGCCACCCCGCCAGGTGGGGAGGGTTGTCGGGGGACACCCCCAACGCCCGCCCTGACGGGACGCGAGGCACATCGGTGCCTCACCACTCACCACACTGTGGCCGGTCCGCCTTTCGCTCTCACCACCCCACGGTCGCGACATCCGCGCACTCACGCGGGCCCCCTCCCGGTCAGAATGCACAGACGCCCCCACCGGCGACTGGTCGCCAGGGAAGCGTCCTCGCGCCCCGACTTGGGGGACCCCGCCCACACCTACCGCTCGGTGTGCGCAGATATGCACCACTTTGCTCGGCGGCTTGACCTGCGCGCCGAGTATCCAGTAGAATACTATCATATTCACCCGTGCTCGACAACTCGCACGGTAGCTTAGCCAATTGCGCCTGAAGGCGCTACCCCCAACCCCCTCGGGTGCGGCGGAGTGGCCCCGTCAAAGGCAATTGGTATCACAACCATCATCGAGTAATAGTCGACGAGGAACGAGAGGAGTAGGCGGGGAAGCGTCGACAGAGAAGGCGGGTCACCGGCTGGAAGCCCGCCGCGACCGAACCTGCCGAACGTCGCTCGGGAGTCGCCCGATTAGCGCGATGGGCTCTCCGACGAGTATCGACCGGAGCCACCGCGAGAGTCTGGGCCGGGATCCGCCCGTTAGCGCGGCCAGAGGGTCGGCCGGTATTGGCTGACCGAATCAAGGTGGTACCACGACCGAGCCCGTTCGTCCTTGTGGCGAACGGGCTCGTTGTGTTGAAGATGAGAGACCAGCGAGGAGGGCTTGATGTCAACGCCACAAACCCCCACCGCCGAGATGGCGCGGGCCTATGACCACCGTCAGGTCGAGGAGCGCCTCTACCAGGATTGGCTGGCCGGCGGCTACTTCACGCCAACCATCGAGTGGTCGCGCAAGCCGTTCACCATCGTGATCCCGCCGCCGAACATCACCGGCGAGCTGCACTACGGCCACGCGATGTTCGTCACCTTCCAGGATCTGATGATCCGCTGGCGCCGGATGCAGGGACGGCCGACCCTCTGGCTTCCGGGCACCGACCACGCGGGCATTGCCACCCAGAACGTGGTCGAGGCCGAGATCGCCCGGGAGGGACTCACCCGCTTCGACCTGGGCCGCGAGGAGTTCGTCCGGCGCGTCTGGCGGTGGAAAGAGAAGTACGGGAGCATCATCAACTTCCAGCTCCGCCGGCTGGGCGCGTCGTGTGATTGGACGCGGGAGCGGTTCACGCTCGACGCGGGGCTCTCCCGCGCCGTGCGCGAGGCCTTCGTCCGGCTCCACAACAAGGGGCTCATCTACCGCGGCGCCTACATCATCAACTGGTGCCCGCGCTGCACGACCGCGCTCTCGGACCTGGAGGTCGACCACGAGGAGACGGCCGGCAAGCTCTGGTACGTGAAGTATCCCCTCGTCCCGGTGGCGGACGGCGTCACTGTCCCCGAGTTCATCACCGTGGCGACGACGCGCCCGGAGACGATCCTGGGCGACACCGGCGTCGCCGTGAACCCCGGCGACGAGCGGTACACTGGCCTGATCGGCCGCCAGGCAATGCTGCCGGTCGTCGGGCGGGTCATCTCGATCGTCGCCGACGCCGCCGTCGATCCTCAGTTTGGGACCGGCGCGGTCAAGGTCACCCCGGCGCACGACCCGACCGACTTCGAGATCGGCCAGCGGCGCAACCTGCCCGCCGTCAACGTGATGAACCCGAACGCGACGATGAACGAGAACGCGGGCCCCTACCAGGGTCTGGACCGGTCGGAGTGCCGCCGCCAGCTCCTGGCCGAACTGGAGCGACAGGGGCTGCTCGCCCGGGTGGAAGATCACGTCCACAGCGTCGGCCAGTGCAGCCGCTGCCACACGGTCGTCGAGCCGTGGCTGTCCGAGCAGTGGTTCGTCCGCATCCGGCCGCTGGCCGAGCCGGCGATGGAGGCGGTGCGGACCGGCGCGATCCGGTTCGTCCCGGAGCGCTTCACCCGAATCTACTTCAACTGGATGGAGAATATCCGCGACTGGTGCATCTCGCGTCAGCTCTGGTGGGGGCACCGGATCCCGGTCTGGTACTGCGACGCCTGCTCGCGGACCATCGTCGCCGTCGAGACGCCGACGGGCTGCCCCGACTGTGGCAACTCGGCGCTCCGGCAGGACGAGGACGTGCTCGACACATGGTTCAGCTCCGGGCTCTGGCCGTTCTCGACGCTGGGCTGGCCCGACGACACGGCAGACCTGCGCTACTTCTACCCGACCGACGTGATGGAGACGGGCTACGACATCATCTTCTTCTGGGTCGCCCGCATGATCATGTTCGGCCTGGAGTGCACGGGCCAGGTGCCGTTCCGCGACGTCTACCTGCACGGGTTGCTCCGCGACGAGAAGGGCGAGAAGATGAGCAAGTCGAAGGGCAACGTGGCCAACCCGCTGGCGGTCATCGACCGCTACGGTGCGGACGCCCTGCGCTTCACGATCATCACCGGGAGCTCGCCCGGCAACGACATAAAGCTGATGGAGGACAAGCTCGAGGGGAGCCGCAACTTCGCCAACAAGCTCTGGAACGCGGCGCGCTTCGTGGTGATGAGCGGCGACGCGCTCGGCGAGGCGGCCCGCCACTATCAGCCGCGCTCCGAGCACTACGATCTGGCCGACCGCTGGATCCTCAGCCGGCTCGGCGATCTCACCACGACGGTGACGCGCCTGTACGAGGACTACCAGTTCAACGAGGGCACGCGGGCCATCTACGAGTTCCTCTGGAGCGAGTACTGCGACTGGTACATCGAGATCGCGAAGATCCGGCTGCACCGCGATCAGCCCGCGAGCCAGAAGCTCACCGCTCAGTCGGTCCTGGAGACGGTGCTGGACGCGTCGCTGCGGCTGCTGCACCCGGCGATGCCGTTCGTCACCGAGGCGATCTGGGAGCAGCTTCCCCATCGACCGAATACGCCCAACCGAACCACGCCGCTGATCGTCGCTCCCTGGCCGGCGCCAACGGCGTCGGACCTCGCGGCCGAGGCGGCGATGGAGGTGGTGATCGGGATCGTGCGGGCGATCCGGAACGCCCGGGCCGAGTTCAAGGTCGAGCCTGCCCGGCGGATCGCCGCGACGATCGTGGTGCCCGATGGAGCCTCGGGCGGCTCGGGCGAACACGCGGCGATGCTCGAGTCCCAGCGCGCGGTGATCGAGACGTTGGCCCGAGTCGATCCGCTGACCATCGTCGAGCGGATCGCCGAGCGCCCGCGCAGCGCGCTCCACCTGCTCGTCGGCGGCGTCGAAATTGATCTCCCCCTCGCCGGAATGGTGGACCTCCAGGCCGAGACAGCGCGCACATCCAGCGAGATCACCGCGACGCGCCAGCAGATCGAACGGATCGAGACTCGACTCGCCGACCAGGCATTCACGACAAAGGCCCCGGCCGCGGTCATCGAAAAGGAGCGCGCCCGGCTCGCCGTCCTGCGCGAGCAACTCACCAGGCTCGAAGAGCGGCTCGCGGCACTGACGAGCTAGCGGAGTTGGCTAGACCTGTTTCTGGAACAGCAGGATGTACTCGTGCTTGAACACGTAGAATCCGCCGACCAGGGCCCGATAGCGCCAGAGCTCCTTCTGGTTCCGTTTGGCCCTGGTCTCGTCGAAGTTCTTGACGATGATGCTCTTCAGGAGAAAGCCCCGCCGCAAGATCTCGCTCATGCAGTGGAAGCCCAGCGGTATCCACTCGCCCCTGGCGTACTTGTCGCCGATGACCACGGCACAGTAACGGCCTGGCTCCAGGCACGGGGTCACGTTGTCCACCACCTGGCCGAACATCCTCAGAAACGCTTCGGTGCTTTCGGCGTTCGACAGATCCCGAGAGTCGCTGGAGAACTTGATGATGTCGTGGTACGGTGGGTGCAGCAGCACGAGCTGCACCTGGCCAATGCCGTGCCTGGCGAGGAGCGACTTCACATCCACGGTCCGGCTATCGCCGACGACTACGTCGGTGGTGATACCGTACACGTTCGGTTCCTGCGCCACCAGGTCGGACGCGCTCCTCGCCACCTCCGGGTTGAGCTCGATGCCGATGCCGTTTCGCCCCAGCCGCTTGCACTCGATGAGAGTCGTGCCGCT
>JACPQP010000315.1 GCA_016190465.1 Chloroflexota bacterium | reverse complement strand
GGTCCTCACCCCCTACCCCCTCTCCCGCAGCGCGGGAGAGGGGGGACGACGCGGGAAGGGTAGGGGCAGGCCCCCGTGCCTGCCCCCCCTCCTCGCGTCGGGGTGAAGGGAAGGGGTGCGGGAAGCAGGCCAGCGAGAGGGCGTCCATAACGGTCGCATCGCCGACCCCCAGGCGCAGCCGCCCCTGGGCGATACGCACCAGATAGCGGGCTTCTGGCCCACTCAGCCGCTGGAGGAGGTCCCGAAGCCGTCTGACTTTCTCCTCGTAGGCCCCGGCGCCGGCGGCGGTGGCGATCGCCCGAAGCTGGTGGTACGTTTCCCGAACCGTGATGGGCTGTCCGGTTGACGGTAGCAATTCCTCGGCAACCAGCCCGAGGTCGCCCCGCTCCCGATACAGCCGCCACACCTCCGGCTCGGCGACGCCGGTCGCCTCAGCGATGGCCTGAGCAATGCGGTGCTCGTCGGCGCCGATGTCCGGGGCCGCGTAGGGCGGCCCCAGGCGACCCTGAAGGAGGTAGGGAAGGATGGCCGCGTCCTCCGGCCCGCTCCGGAAGAGATCGGCCAGGAGCGCCGTCATCTGGTGGCGCTTCGTCGTCGCCTCGATCTTGCGGAAGGCGTTGGCCAGGTCCGTGAGCAGCATGCCCTCCCTCCGGCCAGCCCCGGGCACAACCGATGCCACCGCGACCGGGCGACAGGGGGCTGTCACTCCGTCGCCCCCTCGTCCGGTCGCCCCGTCTCCTCGATCGCCCGGTCGCCCGGTCGCTCACTCGCCCCCGTCTCGACCAGCCCGTGGCGCATGGCGTAAGCGACGACCTCGGCGCGGTTGCGCAGGTGGAGCTTGTCCAGGATGTTGCGCAGATGAAACTTCACCGTGTTCTCGCTGACGCAGAGACCCTCGGAGATCTCCCGCCGGCTCAAGCCCTCGACGATCAGTCGCAGCACGTCCATCTCCCGGTCGGTCAGGTCCTCCGGGCTCACTACCTGGGCGCTGGAAGAACGTCGGGACGTCTCCCTCCCTCCCCGGGGTTGCCGCGCGAACTCGGCGATGATGCGGGCGGCGAGCGCGGGGGTCAGGACGGCCTCCCCGCGCGGCAACCCTTCCAGTAGCTCGAAGAACCGGGTGGATTCCAGATTCTTGTTCACGAAGCCTTCGGCGCCCGCTTTGATCGCCTCGAACAGGTCCTGATCGTCCTCGGAAGCAGTGACCATCACGACTTTCACGTCGGGAACCGTCGCCTTGATCAGGCGAGTGGCGACCAGGCCGCTCATCACCGGCATCGTCACGTCCATCAGGACGACATCGGGCTGGAGCGTCTGTGCCAGCCTCACAGCCTCCTCACCGTTCTGCGCCTCCCCGACCACGTCGTGTCCCCGGGCGGTGAGCAGGCTGGCGAAGCCGTCGCGGAACAGGGAATGGTCGTCAGCGATTATGACACGCATCACGAACTCCTTTTGTCACCTGGTAGCGGATTGTCACCTGGTAGCGGATTGTCACTTGGTAGCGGGTTGTCACGTGGTAGCGGATTGTCACGTGGTAGCGGGATGACCGCCTCGACGCTCGTCCCCGCGCCCGGCGAGCTCCGCACGTGGAACGTCCCGCCAAGGCTCTCGACTCGTTCCCGCATCGTCCGCAAGCCGTAGCGCTCGGACCGCTCGGCCCTGGCCGGATCGAAGCCGATCCCATCGTCGACGACCGCGACGCGCACCACGCGCCCGGTACGTTCGCCGGGTCTCCGTGTCCCCCCGTCGCCGTGTTTCCGCGTCTCTCCTCCCCGTTGGTCCTGCCCCTGGTCGTGATCCGGGCCGCCGCTATCCACCCCGAGCACCACGCGCACGCTATGGGCGTGGGCGTGCTTGCGAACGTTGGTCAACGCCTCCTGGACGACGCGCAGGAGCTGGGCTTCGCCCACCGGCGGCAGGTGCAGCACCCCGATCTCCAGGGTGGTTCGAAGCCCGGTCTGCCGCGAGTAGGTCTCCAGGTACTCGGTGAGCGCCTGTGCCAACGGCCGCTCGGGGCCGACGGTTGTCCGCAAGCCAAGGATCGCTTCGCGCACGTCCGCGTAGACGCTGCGCGCGCTCTCGACCAGTTGATCGAGCTGGACCAGCGCCCGATCGACCTGCCCCATCTCGAGGAACGTGCGCACCGCCTGGGCCTTCGTGTTGACGTAGCCGAGCACCTGCGCGAGGCCGTCGTGCATCTCGCGGGCGATGCGTTCGCGCTCTTCGAGGATGGCGACGTAGGCAACCTGTTCGTGGAGCCGGGCGTTCTCCAGCGCCACCGCCGCCAGCGAGGCGAACGCCAGGAGCAGATCGACGTCGTCGGCCGAGAACGTGCGGGTGGCTCGACTGGCGACCGAGAGGACGCCAAAAGGGCGCCCCTTCGCAGCGAACGGGACTCCCACCGCCGAGCGGATCCCCTCCTCGCGCAAGACCTGGAGCGGTGGGTCGACCAGCCGTGGATCGGTGGCGTAGTCTTCGACCACGATCGGCTGCGCCTCGCGCAGCACGGCCCCCACCAGCCCCGCGTGGATCGGAAGTCGCATCGCCCGCATCCGCTCGGTCCGGAGGCCGGCCGCCACGGCTACCTGCGTCTCCAGGCCATCCGGGGAGACCAACTGAAAGAACGCGGCGTCGCCGTTCAACAGGTCGCGCGCCCGGGCAGCCAGGTCGCCGAGGACCTCGGGTGGGTCGAGCCGGGAGGTGATCTCGCGGCTGATCGCGGCCAGGTGTCGCCATTCGGCGGCCCGACGCTCGGCCCGCTCGTAGAGATCGGCGTTCTGGATGGCGGCGGCGGCGTGCGCGGCGAGCAGTTCCACCAGGAACTGATCGCGCGCCGAGAAGGCGGGGGCGCTCCGCTTGTTCGTGAGGTAGAGGTTCCCCAGGTTCTCGCCGCGGGCCAGGATCGGCACTCCCAGGAAGCTGGTCATCGCCGGATGGTGCGGCGGAAACCCCGCCGCACGCGGGTCGTCGGCGATGCGCTCCAGGCGGATCGGTCGCCCCTCGCCGTGGAGCGCGGCGAGGATCCCCTTGCCGCGAGGCGGGTGCCCGATCCGCGCCTCGTGCGCGGGCGTGAGGCCGACGGCGAGGAAGCGCTGCATCCGTCCCCCGACGATCACGCCCAGCGCCGCGTACTCCGCGTCCACCAGGTTCCGGGCAGCCTCGGCGATGCGCGCGAGGACGCCCTCCAGCGAGAGCGAAGACGTCACGCTGGTCGACGCCTGCATGATCGCGCGGAGCTCCTCGGCCGAGACGAGCGTCAGTGTGCTGTCCGATGTGCTGTCGTTCACGGTTACAGTATACACATCACCAATGTGGGATGCTACCCCTCCGGGTAGGGGATGCCACTCAGCAACTACCCATTAGCCCACCCCTTTGGGCGTGGTCCGGCGAGGAGCCGGTGAAGTATCCTTGCTAAGTAGCTGTCGGCGATCGGCGATCAGCCGGCACGGCGAGGAGGGTGTCGATGACCATGGGCGAGCATATCCTGGTCCCGCTTGACGGCTCGGCGCGGGCCGAATGCATCCTTCCGGTTGCCCGGGATCTGGCCATCCACCTCGCCACGTCGCTGATTCTCTTTCGGGTGATTCCTCCGGACACCCGGTCGGCAGACGAACTGGATACGCTTCGCCGCCTCAACGACCTCGCCCGTGAGTTCGAGCTCTTATCCCCGGCTCGCGGGAGGGTCGCGCGCGGGGATCCGGTCTCCGAGATTCGCCAGGCTTGCGATCCTGGTCCCGGGCATGGCGAGGTGGCGCTCATCGCGATGTCGACCCATGGTCGCTCCGGGATCAGCCGCTGGCTGCTGGGCTCGGTGGCCGAGGCCATCGTGCGGACGGCGCCGGTGCCGGTCGTCCTGTTGAATAACCGGGTGAGTGGGCTGGGACCGTCGAGCAAGCTCGGCCTCACCCGAGCGGTCCCCCCGCTCGACCTGACCAGGCCCTGGTCCGAGCGGTGCGCCGGTCTGAAATCCGGGCCGATCGTCGTTCCGCTGGATGGGTCTTCGCTCGCCGAGTCGGTAATCCCGATCGCCAGTCGCCTCGCCCGACTCCTGAGCCAGCGACTCCACCTGGTCTCGGTGGTCACGCCGGTCCCGAGCGAGGTCTCCGTCATGATCGGAACCTGGGGGGGCGACCGCTTCGCGTACGAGGCGACCAGAAGCGAGGCCGAGACCACCGTCGCCGCCGCGCGCACCCAGCTCGAAGCGCGGGGCCACGCGGTGACGGGCGAGGTTCGGATGGGGAATCCCGGCGACGAGGTGCTCAGGGCCGTCAACCGGGAGGGTGCCGGGCTGGTGGCGATGGCCACGCACGGCCGGGCTGGGGTGGCCCGCGCCGTCCTGGGATCGGTGGCCGATCACATCGTGCGCCAGGCGCCCTGCCCGGTCGTGCTGGTCGGTCCGGCGGCGGCCAGAGGCTAGGTAATTGCTCAGCTCTGCTCGGGCTTGTTGGCTTCGCCGGTGAGCTGCCGCGTCCGCTGAAGCATCGCCTCGATCGACTCCGTCTCCGCATCGGGCCCGGCCGGCGGGAGCG
>JACPQP010000314.1 GCA_016190465.1 Chloroflexota bacterium | reverse complement strand
GGAGATGGTGATGCCCGGGGACAACCTGCGGATGACGGTCAAGCTGATCGTGCCGATCGCGTTGGAGGAAGGGCTGCGGTTTGCGATTCGGGAGGGTGGCCACACGGTCGGGGCCGGCGTCGTCACCAAGATCATCGAGTAGGCGGCGGCGGGGCCAGGGGATACGGGGGATACCCCTGGGATAGGTAACCTACCAGGCCGAAAGAAGGAGCAGACGATGGCCAAGAAAGGCGAGAATCGGATCGTGATTCACCTGGCGTGCGGCGAGTGCAAGGAACGGACGTACACGACGCAGAAGAACAAGAAGAACGATTCCGAGCGGCTGACGTTGAACAAGTTTTGCCCGCGCTGTCGGAAGCATACGGCGCACCGCGAGACACGGTGATCGCCGCGGGCTCGCCGGGCCGAGGTGGCGGAATGGCAGACGCAGCGGACTTAAAATCCGCCGCCCGATGAGGGCATAAGGGTTCGAGTCCCTTCCTCGGCACAAGATATGGGGGTCTCGGCCAGGTTCACCACAAGATATACGGCGACTCGCCCCGAGTCCCCCCGCATCAGCGGTGGATGACGACCGTCATCCCGACCTTCGCGAACTCCCAGAAGAAGCGCGAGTCCGCGAGTTGCAGGCCCAGGCAGCCGTGGCTGGTCGGCACGCCGAACGGAGAGTCGTTCTTCCAGTAATTGTAATGGAGGGCGTTGCCCCCCTCGGTGAAGTACTGCGTGTGCAGCACGCCGGTCATCGTGTAGGCGTCGTCGCCGCCATAGGTGACGTTCGACATCCACTCGTTGTAGATGCGCCAGATGATCTCGAAGCGGCCGATCGGGGTCTCCCAGCCCGGCATGCCGCTGGAGGTCAGCGCCCAGCCGATCGGCACCCGCCCGTCGTAGGCGGTGACGACCTGGTGCGTCAGGTTCACGTCGATCCAGCGCTCGTCCGTCGGCGCGTCGTCCGGCGGCGGGGGCGGCTCCTCCGGGCGCTCCGTGGCGAGCCTGGCCGTGTAGATGTAGCGTCCAGGGCCGAGCTTCCCCCAGGTGCCGTTCACCCCGATCACGACTTCCCCGGCCACCCACTCGACCACGTGGACGGTCTCGCCCCGCGCAATCGTCCCCACCAGCGCGGCGGTGCTCCATGGCGCGGCGCGGACGTTGATCTCGTCGATCGCTACGGTGCCGTGCCAGAGGTCGCCGTGCGCGGCGGCGACGCCGGGCAGCACCAGAGCAAACGCCAATGCGAGCAGAGACGAGGCGATCACCCGCATGAGCCCAACCCCTCCACTACAGCCTCATCAGTATCTGGAGAGCAGAAGAGCAAGGGCGATGCCAGGTAGTGCGTAGCTCAGTACCATCGCTCCCCGCGCTAGGGGAGAGCGGCGCTGGCCTACGCGTTGCTCGGCCAGGCGAAGCGCGCCAGGAGGATGCCGACCTCGTAGAGGATGTACATCGGAACGGCGACCAGCGTCTGGTTGAGCGGGTCGGGGGTGGGCGTGATGACCGCCGCGACGACGAAGATCACCAGCAGCGCATACTTGCGGAAACTCGCCAGCCGCCGGGCGCTCACGATGTGCAGCTTGGCCAGCATGAACATGAGGAGCGGCGTCTCGAAGACGATGCCCATCCAGAACAGGATCGTCGTCACGAAGGTGATGTAGTTCGAGATTCGAATGAACGGCTCGGCGAACTCGCCGCCAAAGTTCAGCAGGAAACCGACCGCGCTTGGCAACAGGACGAAGTAGCCGAACAGCAAGCCGAACAGGAAGAACATCGTCACAAACGGCAGCATCATAAAGAGATAGTGTTTCTCGCGGCGGGTCAGCCCGGGCGCCACGAACCGGAAGACCTGGTAGACGAGGACGGGCAGAGCCAGCGCAACGCCGGTGAAGATCGCGACCTTGAAGAAGCTGACGAAGCTCTCGGTCATCTCGATCGCGACCAGGCGCTTTCCGGCCGGTAGAGGTTGCTGGATCACCTCGAAGACCAGTGGTGTGATGATCAGAGCAATCACGGTTCCCACCACGACCGCGATCGCCATTTTCACGATCCGCGAGCGAAGCTCCTCGAGGTGCTCGAGGAGTGTCATCTCCCCCCCGAGTTCCTCCTCGCCCTCCTCGCCCGGGTCCGTCGTCAGCGTTTCGACGAGGCTCTTCAGCTTCTGTGGGACGATCATCCGCTGCTATCCCTCTCTAGATCCGGCCAGGCGTTCCGCCTCCGGTTCGATGGCGGGCGGCAGCCCGGGCCGCGGTTGCCGTTGACCCGCCGCGCGAAGGTCTCCGTCGAGTGTGCCCGCTTCCGGGTCCACGGGTGCCCGCTCGGCAGTCGGGGGAGTCAGCTCTGCTGCTGCCTGCTCGTCAACCTCGGCGGGGGGCTCCACGGCGCGCGGGCCAGCCGACGCGGGAAGAGCAGCAGCTTCCTCGGCATCTTCCTCGGCCACAGACTCCGTGTCCTGGTCAGGATTGGCGCTCACCGGTACGCTCGCCGCCGGCAGCTCGCCGGCGGGCGAGGCGATGGCCTCCTGGTCTCGGTCTTCGACCGGAGCAACGGAGAACGAGGTCGGATCTCCCGCGGTGACGGCCTCCGGCGCATCGGCGACTGCCAGGGCGGAGTCGGCCAGGAGAGCCGCGTCGCCGACCGCCGCATCGCCCTCGGGATAGGTGACCGATGGGAACGCGGTGAGCCAGGCGAGATCCGTGTCGTCCGGTGCGATGGCGGGGACGGGGAGCGCCCGGGCCGGAAGCTCGAAGGTGGTGAACCACCGGAGGTCATCGGTCGCCACAACAGTGGCCGTGTCGGCGAGCGCCGTCCCGTCGGCGTAGCCATCGCTCTCGGGGCTGGTCGTCGGGCTGAATTCGTACGCGGGCGCGTCGTTCGCGGGCGGGTCATATGCAGACGGAGAAGCCGCGCTCTCGGGGAGCGCAGTCTGATCGTCGGCTGGACGGTTCAGGGCCGCGGTCTCCTCGGCGAGCTGGGCCGAGAAGGCGGTCTGCAACTCTTGCGAGGCCCGGCGAAACTCATTGAACGCCCGGCCGAGCTGACCGGCGACCTCGGGCAGCTTGGCCGGGCCGATGAAGATGAGCGCCAGCACCATGACCAGGAGCAGCTCCGTCGGTCCCACGCCGAGAATATTCACCCGAATCTTCCCTCTCTAGGACACCCCTTCGGCAGCGGTGTCCATCCCCTCCACCAGGGAAGCTTTCCTGGGGGACACCCCCAGACCCCCGCCCTGGCGGAACACCCCTTCGGCAGCG
>JACPQP010000307.1 GCA_016190465.1 Chloroflexota bacterium | reverse complement strand
TCCGGATGCTGTCGGTTGAACTCCTCGACCAGGGCCGGCAGGTGCGGCTCGGGCTCGGCGACATCCGCGCCGCTGAGGCCGACGATACTGCCCGTGGTGGCGAACGGCTGGAGCAGCTCGTAGCGGGACGTGACGAACTCGGCGAACTCGGGCAGGTTCCGCGCCGAGTGGTAAAAGAGGCCGTAGCCGTAGGGCAGCCAGAGGGCGAGGATCCGGGAGCCGTCGATCCCCTGCCACAAGAACTCCGAGGGGACCGTCCGGCCGGGCACGCCGCGCGAGAACCAGTAGGACTCGAAGCCGGCCTGGCGCAAGAGCTGGGGCATCTGGGGGTGGTGGCCGAAGGTGTCCAGCGCCCAACCCGCCGTGACCTCGACACCAAGCTGCTCACGGTAGTAGCGCTTGCCGTAGAGCACGTGCCGGACGAACGACTCTCCGCTGGGGATGTTGACGTCGGCCATGGTGACCATTGCCCCGGTGAGCTGGAGGCGCCCCTGGCGGACCATCTCCCGGAAGCGGGCCGCGGCCTCAGGGTAGCGCTCCAGGAAGGGCCGGACGTAGCAGACCTGGTCCAGGACGAACCGGTAGCGCGGGTCGGATTCGAGGCACCGCAGCGCGTAGAGGATGTAGGGGAGGGCCATGTCCAGGTACTCGGCCCGGGTCTTGAACACGGCGCCCTCGTAGTGGGTGTGCGGGACGATGAAGAGCCGGTCTTTCACGGCGCGCCTCCTGCGTTGTAGGGGCAGGCCCCCGTGCCTGCCCCTGTTGTAGGAGCAGGCACGGGGGCCTGCCCCTACTGTTTCACTGCTCCAGCGGTAAGGCCCTTGATGAACTGGCCCTGGAAGGCCAGGAAGATGAGGACAATGGGGATGGCGGCGATGGTCAGCGCCGCGGCCATGCCCGCGTAGTTGGTCGAGTACTCCTCGATGAAGGACATCAGGCCCAGCGGGATCGTCATCAGCGGCTTCTTCGAGATGAAGGTGACGGCGAACACGAACTCGTTCCAGAAGTAGAGCGAGAGGAAGATGCTGATGGTGGCGATGCCCGGCTTGGTCAGCGGCAGCATCACCCGCAGGAAGGTGCCGAACTCGCCGCAGCCGTCGATCCGGGCAGCGTCCTCGAGCTCCCGAGGGAGCGTCTTGAAGAAGCCCGACATGATGAACGTCGCGAAGGGCAGACCGAAGGCCACGTACGGCCCGATCAGCGCGCCGTAGGTGTTTAGTAGCTTGTACGCCTTCAGGTTCACGAACAGCGGAACCAGCGTGACCTGAGAGGGGATCGTGAGACCCATCAGCAGGAAGAAGAAGAGCACCCGGTTGCCCGGAAAGCGCAGCCGAGCGAAGCCGTAGCCCGCCGTCGTCGCCAGGGAGACCGCGATGGCCAGCGACACAGCGGTGACCACGAGACTGTTCTGGAAGAGCGTGGCGAACCTGGTGGTCTCCCAGGCCTGGGGGTAGTTCTCCAGCGTGAGCTGGCGTGGGATCAGCGAGATGAAGACCTCACTCTTGGGTTTCAGGGAGGTTGTCACCACGTAGGCCAGGGGCACCATCGCGGCGAAGCTGAAGATCCCCAGCACGGCAGCTCGCGCCAGACCCGCGGCCAGCTTCCCCGTGTCAAGCTCGGACCGCCAACCCCTGGCCATCACCGTCCCCCGCGTCCCGGCGGCAATCCCCCGCACGTCGACCTCCTTACTCCCCGCCTCTCGCCCCTGGCCGCCGTTCCTGAGCCGGGCCTGCCCCTGGGGCCAGGGACAGACCTCTCCCGCCGCTCCTGAGCCGGGCCAACCTCACCCACCGGCCGCCGTTCCTGAGCCGGATCCGTTGACGGAGGGGGGGTGCAGGGGGTGAGGTCCCCCTGTCGCCCGGCCGCATCAGTACTCCACGTCCGACCGGAAGAGCCTCGACTGCACGAACGACAGGCTCAGCGTGAGGGCCATCATCACCAGGGCGATGGCGCTGGCGTAGCCCATATAGTTTCGGACGAAGGCGTTGTGGAAGACGTAGCTCGCCAGGACCTGGGTCGAGTGGGCGGGGCCGCCCTGGGTCATCAGAAAGACGTAGTCGAACATCTTGAACGAGCCGATCATCACCAGCACCACGACCACCAGCGTCACCGGCCGGAGCAGGGGGATGGTGACGTGACGAATGACCCCCCAGGCGGTGGCGCCGTCGATCTGCGCCGCCTCCTTCAGCTCCTGGGGGATGTTCTGGAGGCCCGCCAGGTAGACGACCATGCCGAAGCCCAGCCCCTGCCAGAGCCCCACCAGGATGATCGCCGGCACAGCCAGCGTGGCGTTCCCCAGCCAGATCTGCGTCCACTCCGGCCGGCCGATGCCCCGCAGGAACTCGTTGAGCAGCCCGAAGTTGGGCTCGTAGATCTGATTGAAGAGCAGGCTGACCATGACGTGGGAGAGGATGTACGGGATGAACAGGAGCGTCCGAAAGAAGATCCGGGCCCGACGCAGCGAGTCCAGCACCAGCGCGAGCCCGAGGGCCAGGAGCGGCTGGAAGATGGCCAGGCTCGCCGCGTACATCAGGGTGTTCTTGAAGGCGATCCCGAAGACCGGGTCCTCGAGCATCCGCTGGTAGTTGGCCAGCCCCGCCGGCGTCCAGGTGGGCTGGAAGCCGTTCCACTCGTAGAAGCTCAGCGCCGTCGAGTAAAGCACGGGGTAGACGACGAAGAGGGAGTAGACGGTCAGAGCGGGGAGAACGAAGAGCAGACCCGCTTTTCCCCGGAGCCACCCGCGAGCCCGCCGCGCCACTACTGCCTCTTGCCGCTGGGTCAGCGTGGTATCGCTCGGTGTCATGCTGAATCCTTCCACAGGGCAGAAGGGTCTGGTGACGAGCGCGTCACGCCCGTCACCAGACCCCACCCCCTTAGGCCAGTGGGGCACGTAGCCCCACCACGAGCAATCGGTCTCAGACCCAGGTGCGCTTGGTCGCCTTCGAGGTCTTCTCCAGCTTGGCTGCGGCCTCCTCGGCGCTGATCTTGAGGTCCAGCAGCTCCTGGACGCTGGTCCGAAGCAGCTCCAGCAGCTCCGGCGTGTAGAGCTCCCGGGTGGCCACCGTCCCCTGCTGCTTGGCGCCAAACGCCTGGATCGGATCGTCTGGCCGGATGGTGTTGATCTGGTCGAAGAGCTTGGTCAGCGCCGGGACGTCGCCGAAGGCCACCTGCTTGCGCTGGTACGGCTCATCGGTCGCGAGGTCCAGCACGGCGACCGCCTCGTTCTTGAACTTGCTGGCCTTGGCGATGGTCAGCGTAACGCCCAACCCGCCGATCCCGACCGACGGCGAGGCTCCCGGAATCTGAGGATAGGGCATCATCTCGAAGTGGGAGGCGAACTCCTTGTCGTCAGTGTACCACGCGACCTGCCCGCCGGTGAAGGTCCAGCCGATGGCGGCCTTGCCCTGGACGAGCAGCGCGCGCATCTGGTTGCCGTCAGTGGCATTGGCGCCGGCCGGGTAGACCTCCTCTTTGCGCAGGTCGCGGATGACCTGGAACGCCTTGACGAACTCGGTGCTGTCCCACTTCGTCTCGCCAGCGTCGGCCTGGCGCAGCTTGCCGGGGGACGTCTGAGCGACTTTCAAGAAGAAGAGGTCGCCGCCCGGCCAGGGGTCCTTGTTGCCGAGGGGGTCGGCGACGATGCCCCTGGCCTTCAACACCTTGGCTGCCTTGATCAGGTCGTCGGTGGTCTTGGGGGCGGCGAGACCGTTCTGCTGGAAGATGTCCTTCCGGAAGAAGTGGACCCGGCTATTGTAGGCGAAGGGCATCACGTAGAGCTTGCCCCGGACGGAGCACAGGTCCTTCAGGATGCTCTCGACGAACCGCGCCCGCCACTCTCCTTTGATGTACTGGGAGAGATCCTCGACCAGGTTCGCGTTGACGAAGTCGCTCATCATGCTGATGGGGTAGAAACCGAACAGGTCGGGGCCCTCGCCGGCGGCCAACGCGGTCTTCAGCGACTGTGGGTAGTTGGCGTACACGATCGGCCGCTGGGTGATGGTGACGTTCGGGTACTTCTGCCGGTACATCGGGATCAGGTTCTCGTTGAAGTACTTCTCCCGAGCGCCGGGCCACCAGTGCCACCAGTTCAGCTCGATCGCGCCGGCGGACGGCTTGGCCGGCGCGGCGGTTGTCGGGGTGGGGGCCGGAGCCGGCGCCTTGACCGGGGCGGAAGTCGGTGTCGGAGCCGGAGCTGGCGCCTTGGCCGGGGCGGCCGTGGCCGTCGGAGCCGGGGCCGGCGCAGTGGTCGGGGGCGGAGCCGGCGCCTTGGCCGGAGGCGGCGGCGTGGGCGTCGGCGCAGGCTGGGCGCAGCTCGCGGCGAGCGCCGCAAGCACGCCCGTTCCGGCCAGGAGCGCGGCCGAGCGCAGGACATCTCTCCGCCCGACGCGGTGGCGCCGAACGTGGGCTCGCTCTCCGTCTGGAGCCGGTGTCGCGGTGGTCCTTGCTGACATCACTTACCTCCCTTTGCACTGCGTCGTTACTGCCCTCGGTGCTTCCACCGGTGTGTACGCTCGACTCGCATTCGTTCCCGTGAGGCGCAGCAGAGCACGTCTCGACGGGGCCGGGCCACAGGGGAAAGAGCGAAGGGCATTCTCGCTCAGACCGTCGCTAGCTTACCAGAACCCTGTGTTGATGTCAATACTGCAATGTGGCTCCACGGGTTCGACCAGTGAGGGGCATCCACAGGGGGTGCCCCTACGGTAGGGGCGGCCCCCCGTGGCCGCCCTCGGCGTCAGGGGCACGGGGCACACGAGGTGTTCGCGGTGATGCGACGGGTGACTCGGCCGTGGCCGCCCTCGGCGTCGGGGGCACGGGGCACCCACAGGGGGGTGCCCCTACCGCTCGTCATAGAGATCCCGCAGGCTCCGGAGCGCCTGGCGGTGGAGCCCCGCGGCCTCGGCGAACTGCTGGAACGCCGCGTAGGATTCCGGGGTGCCATAGTCGCGCGTGCGGATGACGACCGGCATCGGGACCGCGTGGCCGAGGAGCAGCGCCTGCTGCTTGCTGTCCAGCCTGGCGAGCACGCCCCGGAGCGACTGCGCTCCGGAGATGCCGGTCAGCACGGCGTTGATGTCGTGCTCGTTGTCGAGCAGGCAGGTGATCCGGGTGCCGATCTGCGACATGATCTCGTCGGCGATGCTGCTGGGCCGCTGGTCGACGACCAGGAGCGTCACGTTGAACTTGCGCATCTCGCGGGCGATGGTGCCGAAGATCGTGAAGTCGGCCACTCGCGGATTGAGGAACTTGTGCGCCTCCTCGATCGTGATGACGAGCGGGCGCGGCTCCTTCACCCGGTTGCCCATCGCCAGCTCCACCGCCTCGACGTAGCGCTCGTGGATGCGGCGGGTGAGGATGTTGGCAACCAGGATGTAGGCATCCAGGCTCCGGTGCCGGCCGAACTCCAGAACGACGTGGATGCCCCGCTGGAGGCAGTCGAGGATCGCCTGGACCGAGTTCCCCGCCGCCTGCTCTTTCATGAACGAGAGTCGCGCCAGGCGGGTCTGCATCTTCCGGTGGAGCACCATGAGGGTGCCAGGGTTCAGGCCGAGCTCGGTGGCCAGCGCGTCGCGCTCGTCCCCCTCCAGTTCCAGGAACCGGCGCAGCCACTTGTTGTCGCCGTACTTCCGGGCGATCCGGATGATGGACTCGATCTGCGCTTCGGTCATACCGAGCGCCTCGCGCAACATCGCGATGTCGTCCGGCTCGACCTGGTCGTAGCCGATCTCGACCACGTGGTCGGGGTGAGCGCCCCGGTTCAGCGACGACTCCGGGTCGAGCGTGAAGATGGCGATCCGGGCCGGGAACATCTGCTTCAGCCCCTTCACGAACCGCCCGGACCCCTCGGAGGTCCCGGCCCAGCCGTACTCGCTGTGCATGTCGAACACGAGGTTGACGGCGATCTCTCGCTGCACGATGCCGATCAACAGCAGCCGGGTCAGGAACGTCTTCCCGGTGCCGGATTTGCCAAACACGCCGGAGCTGCGCTCGACCAGCCGCTTGAGGTCGACGCAGACCGGGGTGTCCATGTCGAGCGGCTGGCCGATGTAGTAGTGCGTCTCATCCTCTGCCCCGAAGACGAGCGAGACGTCTTCCTCGTTGGCCTCGCGCACCCGCGAGTAATGCGTGGGGACAGTCTTCACCGGCTGGGGGCCAGCATCGCCGTCGGCCAGCGTCAGCATCGGCTGGAGCGCCAGCGTGCCGTAGATGCCGGTGCCGGTCAGCACCTCAGCGACGAACGGATCGCTCACGTCGGGTGGTGACGCGGCCAGTTGTGGGCTGGCGGCGCCGAGCCGCACGTCGGTGACCATCGCGAAGAAGCGGCGCTGGGCCCCCTCGATCACGACGTACCGCCCCACCGCCATATCCTCCACCGAGGTCTCGGCGTTGAGGCGCACCTCCAGCCCCTCGCTGAGCGAGCCGGAGACGACCATGCCCAGGTCTGAGCGATCAGCCTGCTCAACGCCTTCCGGCATCAGAGATGCTCCTACCTCCAGCCCCTCGCCGAGCGAGTCGGAGACGACTTGGCCCAGGTCTGGTAAGTCTGCTCAACGCCTTCCGGCATCAGAGATGGTCGCGCGAACTGTCAACGGATTCAGAGAGCTGCTGAAAGCTCCTGAGCAACGCTTCGAGCCGTGGCACGTCGTTCAGCAGCGCCCCGACCAGCACCTTCCCCGCCCGGATCCGGAACGCTCGATCGCCACCCCGTGCACGGTCCGCCGCGCGGATGGTGGCGCCGACCAGCTCATCGGGCGGCGCGCCCCAGGAGAGGCCCGGCTGAAGCAGCGTCCGCAAGAACGTCAGTTGCTCGGTAAGGGCGATCACCTCGTCGTCGAGGCAGCGGTACACGAAGCCGTGGAGACGGGGCGCCACCGGCGGTAGGAAGTAGGAGTAACGCCCCGCACGCCCGAAGCCGACCAGGCGGACGGCGAACTCGGTGCGCAAGAGCTCCGGGAGCTCCGGATTGTGGCGATAGAGCGCGTCTTCGTCGTCCTCATCCTCGCCACGAGCGATCGGCCGGCGCGAAGGGTCGACCCCAGCCGTGCGGCTCCCGGCGACGACGCCGATCACGTCGACGCCCTCGTGGCCTGTTCGGACGAACGTGCCGATCGCGGGCGCGGCGTGGAGCGCATAGCTCTGCGCCAGGTACTCCGCCGCCGCGACCTCGACGATCTCCCCGACTCGCCCCGTGTCTGGCACCGGTCAACCCCCATGCGGATGGGGACATTACGATCTCCCCGACTCGCCCTGTGTCTGCCACCGGTCCACCCCCACGCGTGTGGGGACATCGCAAGGTAGGGGCAGGCCCTCGTGCCTGCCCCTCTGGGTCCACTCCCACGCGTGGGGGGGACATTGCCTTGAGCAGGCGCTGGGCGTCCGGATGGATGCCATCAGAGCTTTTCAGTACCCTCCGACGGGCAAGCCAGGCTCAAACGGGGCGGCCGCACGGGTGCCATCGTACCACGGAAGCCAGACCGGCGCAAGAAGGTTTCACCCCCCACCCGGTCCGAAAACCGGATGCACCATACGGAATCGCAAGCTGCGATTCACCACGCCATACTTCTCGACGAGCCGCTCACAGTAGTAGCGAAAGTCCGGGTATCTGGCCGCGCGGGGCACCCAGTGGTCCAGGGCGGGAAGGTAGCCCCCTCGCCGGCGGAGAGGCTTCACTACCCGTTCGATCTCTTCGTCGATGGCCTGACGGGCGTCAGTCGATCTGAACCGGCCGGCCTGGGCAAGGTCTGCCGGCTCGAAGATGTGCTTGTAGATGCCCCCAATCAGCACGAGGTCGGGGTACTCCCGCGCGATCTGGAGGGCATCGACCGAGTTCACCTCCCAGGGGAGGATACCGTCCACCCCCGCCTCCATCATCGGCCCGACGAGCGGCGTCGGGTCTCCGTCCGTGTCCACCACCATCCAGGGGACGCCCACATCGCGGAGGAACGACTTCCATCGTCGGTACCACGGCTCGTAGAATTCCTCGAAGACAGACGGCGAGACCATCGGGCCTGAGCTGCCGCAACAGTCTTCCCAGACGAAGCTGAAGTCGGGCCGACAGGCCTCGGCCACCCGGGCGCCGGCCTCCACGCTGACGTCCAGGTGGTCGTCCAGGAGCAGGCGCGTCCAGTCGGGATCGTCGTAGGGGACGAGGATCGCCCTTTCGACGCCCAGAAGCTCTCGCAGGAACCCGAACGGGCCGTGGACCCGCAACGAGACCAGGTGATCCTGCTGGTTCCGCACGCTCTCTCCCAACGCGGCAAGCTCGTCCAGCGGCGCGCGCTGGTCCACGTGGCCGACCAGTCGGTCACGCAGACGCTCGTAGTCGGCGCGGCTCCTGATCGCGAAGTCGACCTCGTGGGGCAGCGAGGCGCCGCCGTCGCTGCGCGTCTGCAACACGTTCCCCCGGCTGTTGCGGACCGTCTTCACCCCCTCACGGTCGCTGATGACGATTTCCTCGAAGGCCGGGATGTGGAACTGCTCGAACCGACAGTGGGCGAGCTTACTCACGTTGAAGTGGTCAAACAGGTCCGGCGTCGGGCTGACCCCCACGAAGGGAGGCTGGACGATCTCCTCGGGCAGGCCTTGCACCTGCCACTCCTCGACCTTCGGCAGGAAGCCCTGCACGATGTGCAGGAGACGATCGCCGTTCTCGCGGCGCATCGTGGCGTGGAAGAGTTCACGGTTCACTTAATCCCCTTGCACGACCGGGTTCTCCAGCACTCCCAGGTTGCCAACCTCCATCCGCACCACATCGCCCTGCTTCAGCAGCACCGGCGGCTTCCGGGCGAAGCCGACACCGCTCGGCGTTCCAGTGGAGACGACGTCGCCGGGCTCCAGGGTCATCGTCTTCGAGATGTGGTGGACCAGGAACGGCACGTCGAAGATGAGGTGCTTCGTGTTTGAGCTCTGCATCAGCTCGCCGTTTAGCCACAGGCGGACGTCGAGCGTCTGGGGGTCGGGGACGTCTTCCCTGGTAACCAGGTACGGGCCCGTGGGTGCGAAGGTATCGGCACCCTTGCCACGCAGCCACTGGCTGGTCTCGTGCTGTAGATCGCGGGCGCTGACGTCGTGGAGGTTCATATATCCGGCCACGTACTCATACGCGCGGTCCAGCGGCACCCGGCTCGCCGTCTTCCCGATGACGAAGGCCATCTCCCCCTCGAAGTCGACCGCGCTGGACGCGCGCGGGAGCACGATACGGTCACCGGGGCCACAGATCGCGTTAGCGAACTTGGGAAACAGCACCGGGACTTCCGGCCTCTTCGCGCCTGTCTCGGCGATGTGGTCCGCGTAGTTGAGGCCCAGGCAGATGATCTTGGATGGCCGCGCGATCGGCGCCGCGATGCGCACCTCGCCCGGTGCATAAGTGATGCGCTGTCCCGCGTGGCTCGGCGCCACCGCGCCGCGAGCGACGACTCGCTCCACCTGCCGTGCCGCCTGCATCGCCGGCTCGCCGAGCCAGAGGAAGGCCAGCATGTCCGCTGGCAGATCGCCTGGCCCCTCCCGCTGCGCCTCGGGGATCGCCTGGTACGCCCGCTGGAGGTCCACGATCCTCTCCCCGACTGCCAGACCAAGCCGATGGGCGCCGTGAGCCACGAATGTGAGTAGACGCATAACATCCTCCCTGCTTTCGACTAGTTAGGGCCCGTACGGGAATAACGTTGCTATGCGACGCCGAAGATCGCAGCCTGCGGTGCGGCATCAGGTAGCGCCAAATGTAAACTTTATTTCCTTACAGGCCCTTAGACGGACCCGTGAACGACCCGTCGATGCGAGCGTCGACCAGGGAC
>JACPQP010000306.1 GCA_016190465.1 Chloroflexota bacterium | reverse complement strand
TCCGTGAGGGGAAGAGGGGAAAAGGGGAAGAGGGGAAACCGGAGCTTCGCCCTTTTCCCTTTGACCCTTTTCCCCCCACGGAGAGGGTCGCCCCGTCGCCGTGTCGCCCCGTCGCTCGCTCCCTCCTCTGCCAGAACGCGTACCGCCTCCGGCAGGCGCTGGCGCCAGGCCGCGAGATCGGCCAGCGCGGCCAGCGCTCGAGCGCAGCGACCGGGCAGCAGGAACGTCGGGATGCCGCCACCCCGCAGCAGGTCGCAGCCCGGGTGCTCGATCGGGCCGACCCAGGTGAAGAGGACCGGTTTCGGCGTCGTCGCCGCCGCCTCGACAGTCAGGCGGGCCGCGTTCTCGCCGGCCGACGCGATGGCGAGCGCGTCGACCGCCGGGTCGGCCAGGAGCAGGCCGGCGATCTCGCCGAACGTCTCTCGCTCGAAGTGGCCGGTGATGTCGACGGGGTTGGTCGCCGAGCCTCGGCCGGCGAGGATCTCGCCCAGGCGCGCCGCCGTCGTCGGCGAGAGCGGCGGGAGATTGAGCCCGAGCTGGCCGCACTGGTCCCCCAGCAGGCCGCCGATCCCGCCCGAGTGAGAGAGCACCGCCACCCGGCGGCCGGCCGGCCGCCGACCGGTGGCCAGCGCGGCGGCCACCTCCAGCAGGAGATCGTAGTCGTCGACGACGACGATGCCGGCCTGGCGGAGCGCAGCCATCGTGATCGCGTCGTCGCCCGCCAGCGTGGCGGTGTGCAGGCGCGCGGCCGTTTGCCCCACGGCAGAGCGGCCGAGCTTCAGGACGACGATCGGCTTGTCGAACTCCCGGGCAACGGCCGCGGCGCGCAGGAGCTTACGGCCATCGGCGATCCCCTCGACCACGCCGGCGACAGCGCCGACCGCCGGCTGGCGCAGCAGGTGCGCGGCGTAGTCGGCGAACTCCAGGTCCGTCTCGTTGCCGCTGGAGATGACCGAGTGGATGCCGATGGCACGCTCGCGGGCAATGGCGAGAAGGGGGCCGAAAGCCGTCGCCCCACTCTGCGACACGATGGCGACGGGACCTGCCCGCAACCGCTCGTCGATGGGCACGAGCACGTTGGCCGTCGCCCACACATTGGCGTGCAGGTTGGCGATACCCAGGCAGTTTGGTCCGCAGACGCGCAGGCCAGTCGCCGCGCTGATCGCCCGCATCTCGGTCTGAAAGCGCTCGCCCTCGACGCTCTGCGTCTCGGCGAAGCCGGCGCTGACGACGAGGGCTGCCTTCGCGCCACACTCCGCTGCCTCCCGCAGCGCGGCGGGCACGCCGGGGGCCGGGATGATCACCGCCACCAGGTCCGGTCGCTCGGGAAGGTCGCCGAGCGACGGGTGGCAGGGGAGATCGAACACCCGGTCGCGGTGCGGGTTGACGGGGTAGAGCCGTCCCGGGTAGCCCGTGCGCAGCAGGTTCTGGAGAAAGCGGCCGCCGTACTGGGGCCGCTCGGTGGCGCCGACGATGGCGATGGAGCGCGGGGCAAGCAGCGCGTCGAGGGAAGCGATGTCGGCCAGGGGTTGGCCGAGCCAATCCGGCGCGCTCACTCGCCCACCTCGGTGGTCTCGCTGGTCTGCCTGGCGGCAGGCTTGTCCACGATCGCTCCAGCCGCCGCCGATCGCTCGGCCTCGCCCACCGCGCCCGCCGCGGTGGGCCGCGCGAGGGCGGCGCGCTTGCTCGCCTCCCGGGTCTCCACCGCGTCAGCCCGGGCGAGCAATCGCCGGGCGCGGGTGGCCATCGGCGTGTCGATCATACGCCCCTCCAGCGAGGCCGCCGCGAGGCCCTGCCGCTCGGCCTCAGCCAGGGTTGCCAGCACTCGCTGGGCGTGGGCGACCTCCACGGGCGTCGGCGCAAAGACGGCGTTGAGGATCGGGACCTGGGCCGGATGGATGCAGCCGGCCCCTTTGAACCCGAGCTGCCGGGCTTTCCTGACGCTGGCGGCGAACGCCTCCAGGTGGCTGTAGTCACCGAGCGTGCCGGCCAGGCCGTGCGGCTGCACGCCGGCCAGTCTCGCGGCCAGGATGATCTGGCTGTTCGCGTAGGCGATCTCTGCGCCGTCGGCCGACGGCTCGACGTCGAGGTCGAGGCAGAAGTCCTCGGGACCAAGGGTGAGCGAGACGATGCGCGGGCTCGCCGCCGCGATCTCCATCGCCCGGGCCAGTCCCCGCGCGGTCTCGATCTGGACGGCAAACTGCGTTCGACCGACCGCCAGCCCGCGCTCGCGCTCCAGCGCCGTGACCCGCTCATCCACCGACCGCACCAGGTCGGCCGACTCGACCTTCGGCAGCATGATCCCCTCGAGACCGGGGACGATGGCCGCGTCCAGGTCGCCGTCCAGCAGGTCCGGCGTGTTGTTGACCCGGACCAGGACGTCGGCCCCGCCCCGCCGGGCCAGATCGACCGACTCGCGGATCAGCGCGCGCGCGGCCACCTTGGCCACGGCGGCGACGCTATCCTCGAGGTCGAGGATGATCGCGTCCGCTCCGCGCAGGTGCGCCCGCTCGACGAAGCGGCGGACCGTGATCGGCAGCACTAGCGAGGAGCGGCGAACGAAGGTGTTGGGATCGGGGACCATCGGTGGACACCTCCTCACGAGCGATCAGCGATCAGCCGTCAGCCATCGCTGCGACGGTCAGTGGGGAGCTCCGGGGCGACGAACCGAGCGCAAAGAACGCAAAGACCAATGGATGAGAACCTGTTTTCAAGGTAGTCACCCCTGCGGCCTGCCGCCACCAGGCCGGATGAAAACCGCGACAGTGCAGCGGGAAACAGACGGGCAGGCGATGCGCTATCTTCAACCCAGGCACGAAGGATACACACGATCGTGATACCAGGTGGCGGCCGAAACATCTGACGACATCGCGACCTACCGCGAGTATCGGTGCTCGCTCACATCGAGAGGAACGACGACACAGCAGGTGGCGCGAGCAAGTGTAGCAGGCTGTTGACTGGTTGTCAACAAACCATCCAAGCTACCGGCAGCAGATGAGGCACTTGACTTCCTGGCCGAGCGTGCTAGCATCAGGGCGAACACTCAGTAGGTCAGGGAAAGTTCACCCCGCGTCCCGGGAAGGTCCAGGAAGGGCCTCGCCCGTGGCGTAGTTGGGGGAAACGGGGAAGGGGGGAAAGGGGAAACCGGTGTTTCGCCGTTTCCCCGTTTCGCCGTTTCCCCTGGCGCGTTGGGGTGTCCCCAAAACAATCAAAAACTTCCTGATACCTACTTAAGGGGCGGCGACCGCCCAGCGGCGTGGGAATCGTCGGGCGTGCCGGTGACGTCACCGCCGGGCTCAGACCCGGACTGGCGAATGAAGTCGGGCTGACGCAGGAGACCAAGGTTAACAGTGGATAGGACTGGCACCCCCGCGAGCCTGGCGCAGTTCACGGAAGAGCTTCACGGTGCACTGTGCCATCTCTACGACATTCCTCACCTCGAGACGCACTGGCTGGCCCGGTTCGTCGGCGACGCTCGGCGCGGCAGCACTCGGGGCCGCGGGCGGGAGCTGAATCGAGGATTGCGTGAGGCCATCGACAGCCTGCGTCCCATGCCCGGCACGCCGGCCGATTCACGGGCGTGGCGTAGCTTCCATCTCTTGGAGGCGCGCTACATCGAGGGACGGCAGGTCGAGGATGTGTTGAAGGACTTCGGGCTGAGCCGCACCCAGTATTACCGGGAGCACAATCGTGGGCTCGAGGCTCTGGCTTCGCTACTCTGGCGCCACTGGCGGCTCGATGAGCTTCCACCAGGCGAGCCCAGGCCCGCCGGTCCGGGGGACCAGGAGCGCCTGGCGCTGACCCGCCGAGAGCTTGATGATCTGCGCGCTCATTCGATCGCCGAGCCACTTGATCTCGCGGTGCTCCTGGCTGAAATACAGGCGTTGTTATGCCCGCTGTGCGACCGGGCGGGAGCCACACTGGTGGTCGAGCTACCAGACAGCCTCCCGACCCCGCGAGGCGACCGGTCTATCCTCCGGTTGCTGCTACTGGACCTGTTGTCCGACGTGGTCGAGGGGGCATCAGGAACAGTCCGGGTGGCGGCGGCGGTGACTGGGGATGGTGTCAGGTTGACGATCGCTGGTCCCCGCCGCGGTATCCGGGCGGCCAAATCAGCCGCCTACGAGCATTTTGCCACGGCGCTCGGCGGCAGGCTGGCCGACGAAAGCGACTTCCGGTCGTTCTGCCTGCGATTGCAGTTGCCGCTGGGGGCGCCGTACCGGGTCCTCGTGGTCGACAACCACGATGACTTTGTCGCGTTCGTGGCCCGTTGCCTCGACGGTCAGAACTGCGAGGTCGTCGGTGCTGGTAGTGTCGATCAGGCGCTCGTCCGCGCTATGCAGCTTCAGCCCCACGTCATCCTGCTGGACATCGTCATGGCCGGGGTAGATGGCTGGACACTGCTGCCACGTCTAAAACAGTCGCGCTGTACCGCGCACATCCCCATCGTGGTCTGCTCGGTCCTGAGGCAGCCCGGCCTGGCTAGCTCCCTCGGCGCGGACGGGTATCTGGCAAAGCCAGTCGATCCGCTCACCCTCGTCGAATCGCTACGGCCCTGGTTGTCGAATAGGCCCTTGGCATCGGGATTGTCCCCAGCAGAGCTGCCAACATCGCCAGCGAGTCACTCCACCCCAGATTGTCGGGATGGCTGAGGGTAAACTCACCCGAGGGCGTGATCTCTTCGCCAAAGGCTCTCGCCGAGATCACGAGCACGGGTATCGTCGCACAGACAGCGTCGTCGCTCAGTTCGGCGATTACCTGTGTGCCGTCGACGTCGGGGAAGCTCAGGTCCAGGAGGATCAGGTCGGGGACGGTGTCGTGCGCCATCCGAAGCACCTCTTCCCCGGTGTAGGCCACCGATATGCTCTCGAAGCGCCCGTCAGTGGCGAGCATACGCCGCACGAGCCTGACGAACTCAGCGTCGTCGTCGCCGACGAGTACGCGACGCGCCCGGGGATTCGCGCGCGTGATCACCTCAAAGAGGTTCTGTCGACTCACTGGCTTAGCGAGGAAATCGGCGACCCCGAGAAAGTCGGCAACGCGACGGCAGCTCGGAAACGCCATTCGGACGACCGGCACCGGAAAGCGCCGCGGGTCGGGTAGCGGCGTTGCCACGCTGGCCACGACTGCCGTGGCGCGAAGATCGAGGCCGAGGCTCCACGCTTCGGTCGGCGTTTTAGCGCTGCACACCTGGTAGCCTTCCACTCCACGCTGGAGTGCACGCCGGATGGCGGGATCGGCGTCGGCAACCACGATGACCTTCTCGGGTGGGACCAAGGCGGGGGTGACACGCCTCGGGGAGCGAGCGTCTGGCCGGGACCGGTCGGCAAGTGGCACACTGAACCAGAACGTCGTGCCGGCTCGGAGTTGACTCTCGACCCCCATGCACCCGCCGTGGAGTTCGACCAGTTGCTTGCTGATCGGGAGACCCAAGCCCATTCCCCCCATCTTCGTCGGGGGACCGACACTCTCGAATTCATCGAAAATGTGGGCAAGCTCCTGGGACGCGATCCCCCGTCCGGTATCGCGGACACGAACGAGCACACTGCCGTTGCCGGGCGTTGCGGCTACCGCGATGCCACCGTGATCGGTGAATCGGATCGCATTAGTGAGCAAGTTGAGCAGCACCTGGCGGATGCGCAGGCGGTCCAGGCTGACCGGTGGGAGCGACGGATCAACGTCGACTTGGCATTCTAACCCCTTGGCTGCCAGGTACTCGTGGAATAGGTCAACTACTTCCCGGATCAATTCCCCCAGATCGACCATCTCTCGCACCAGCGTCAGCCGCGAAACTCGCGCCTGGGTAACGTCGAATAGGCCCTCGACCAGTCCGAGCAGGTGCTGGGCCGCGCGATGAATCGCGTTAATGTCACCGCGGTGCGCTGGCGTCAAGCACACGTTGCCATAGCTGTCCGGCGACGAAAGCATTAGCTCGCTGAAACCGGCGATCAGATTCAGCGGCGTTCGTAGCTCGTGGGCGATATTGCTCACGAACTCGGCCTTGAAGTGCTCGGCCTCGTTGGCTCGTCGCCAGGCTTCGCCAAGGGCAATGTTGGCGCGCTCCTGCCGATAGCAGGCATCGTCCAGTTGCTTCAGGGCCCGGTTCAGCTCGCCCTGCCTCACTCGTAGTTCCTGTACGTTCCTCAGAGACTGCGCATAGCTCTGGTAAGCCCAATCAAGGGCGGTGTAGACTGGCCGCGAGGCCTGCCAGACAAGGACGGCCGTTGTCCAGATCAAGGCCATCACCATCTCCGCTGCTCCCAGCGATGTGATGATCGCTCCGCCGGTCCACGCTGCGAGGAGGACGCCGCTCGCCAGCGCGGCGACTACGACGCCCCATCCTGGGCCGAGAAGCAGGCCAGCGATCAGCACGATGGGAGAGAAAGCATAGGCGACAGGCGCGCTGGGGTAGATAAGCAGTAGCGCCGCCGTGGCCGCGACCAGCCCGCCGACGAGCAGCGCCGAGGCCGCCCGAATACTCCTGGCGAGGAGCCGGTAGCTGGCCAACGTGAGGATGCCCAGCCCCAGCATGCCCGCGACGAGGGGCAGGCCGAGAGCCGCCTCCGACTCGACAAGGAGGAGGGGCTGGGCTGCTAGCCAGGGGATCACGACCACCGATACGGCGACGAAGGGAAAGGCATCCGAGCGCAGCTCGTCGAGGCCTGACCTCTTGCTGTAGCTCTCGGTCACCGCATCCACGCCAGACATTCGATCACCCTCCTGCTCTGCTCATTCTCATTCGATCACCCGTTTACTCAAAGGACGCCGGGCGGCCATTGGATTGCGGTGCAGTTTAGCATTGGTCCCCCCCGCCGTCACCCACCGCCGCGGAGCCGCGGCACTTTTGCGGTACTTTCGCGGCATGTCTGGCATTGTCGGCCATCTTGCTGACGAGTACTATCCTTTCGAGGTGGCCGGCCAGAGACAAGCGACTCCATGGGTCGGTCCTCGGCTATCATCTCACGGCCCTGGCAGCAATATGATTGCCGTGCCACCAGTTCCAGCGCCGCCGCGGCCGGGAACCGTCTCTGGGCCGCACCTCTGAACGTTGCCCGCTGAGGACTGTGCGCTTGCGGAAGGAAGAGGGAAAAAGGAAGAGGAGATATGGCTGTGACCAGTTCGCGAATCCGATTCTCGCGTCGCGCTTTTCTGGGAATCGCAACCCTCGCATCGACCGGGGCACTGGCAGCCGCATGTGCGCCGGCGGTGCCGCCCACGGTCACGCCGGTGCCGCCAAAGCCGGCAGAGAAGCCAACTGCGCCGCCGGTTGTAGCTCCGACTGCCACGCCGGTGCCCGCTCCAACTGCCACAACGGTGCCCGCACCGACCAAGCCGGCGGCGCCGCCACCGACGGCTACAGCGCCAGCGCCGGCCAAGGTCCGGGTCATCGTCGACTCCCAGGTGACCGTCAAGAAGGAATACATCGAGTGGATCGATAAGAGCCTCGCGGAGAAGTATCCGAACATCGCCTGGGAGAACCGGCCCCTGACCGGCGGGAGCAGCGACATCTATGGGAAAATGTACGCGATGGCCAGCGCGGGCACGCTGGGCGACGTCTTCAACTTCCATCCAGCCCACTGGGAGTTCTATCGCGCCGCCAAGAGAGGCATATCCCGATCGATCGACGACCTGATCGCGGCGGACAAGTTCGACCTTGGCCAGTTCTACAAGGCATACGTGGATATGCAGCGCTGGGAGGGCAAGCTCTGGGGACTTCCGTGCTGGGGCTTCACCAGCCAGGATACGCTGTGGTGGAACCTGCCGGCAGTCAAAGAAGCTGGCGTCACGGTGCCGGACCACAACTCGCCCGCGTGGAAGACCGAGGCGTTCGCCGACACGATCCGCGACGCCGCTTTCAAGATGAACAAGACGGCCGGCGGAAAGTACGAGCGCTACGGGATAGACATCGATGTGCAGAACCTGACCCTCACCTGCCTGGTGCGGGCCTTCAACGCGGACCTCCTGAGTCCCGATGGGAAGAAATCGACGGTCACCGAGCCCCGTACGGCCAAAGCACTCCGCTGGATCTGGGACCTAGCGCACAAGGACAAGGTCTTGACCCTGCCGGGGACCTACGAGGTCCTGGGTAGCAGCGGTGTGGATCTGTTTCTCGGCGGGAAGTTTGGCCTCTACGTGCAGAGCGTCGGGCTGGCGCTCGGCACGTACAAGGCGAACCCCAAGGTTGGGGAGGTGGCGAAGCCCCTCGCCTGGCCCAGGCGGCCCGACGGATTGTTCCCTTCCCAGGTTCGCGGCGGTAGCTGGAACATCAACGCCAAGAGCAAGCAGCCCGAGGCGGCCTTCCAGTTCCTGAAGTCCGTAACCAGCCGCGACGGGGCGGTCGTCCTGACTTCTCTGGCGGGCTCCCTGGGCCTGGTGCGGCCCGACGTTTTCGACGATCCCTACTACACGACCAGCCCGCTCTTTGTCAACGGGATGTGGAAAGATATCTTCGCCAACGCGATGCCGGTCGTCGTCATCCACAACTTCCGGGGCACCGAGTTCACGGACGCCTGGAACCAGAGCTACCCCGAGTTCATCTTGGGCAACTCCGGTAGCTTCGAGGAAAGCCTGGAGAAGCTGAACGCCTCCCTCCAGAGGGTCCTGGACAAGCCCGGCGACTGAAGGCTCACGATTGCGGACACGACGGCTGGGCGTAGCGACGGGAGATCGCGGGCGGTGCGCCCGTAGGATTCGCGGACAGGCGAAGCCTGGCGAACTCTTGTCGCCGCCGGGTCCGCGGGCGGGTCCTCGGCCAGCGTCTGGCCGCGGGAAGGCAACCAAGGGGCGGGGCTGGCCGTGAACACGACCGGCCCCGGGACGGAAGGGTCGAGGGACATGGATGGAGTCAGTTCGAGAGCTGACTCGATGGGGACGCGGAAGATAGGGTCCGGGCAGACGGCGACCCGGAAAGCGATATTCACCGCTCGCAGGCGGCATATCCTCGAGGGTTATCTGTACCTCAGCCCCTGGCTGCTTGGCTTTGTTGCTCTGTTCGCCGGTCCGGCTGCGGCGTCACTCGCTCTCAGCTTCACCAGGTACACCGTGCCGTCGACGCCGGCCTTTACCGGCCTGGGGAACTACGTCGAAGCGTTGACCGCTGACCCACAGTTCTGGCCATCACTGTGGAAGACCCTGTACTACGCCGGTGTGAGCGTGCCACTGGGCGTGGCGGGGTCTCTGGGGCTCGCGCTGTTCCTGAACGTCAAGGTGAAGGGGACTTCGTTCTTCCGGACGCTGTTCTTCCTGCCATCGCTAGTCCCGGTCGTGGCTGCCGCGGTTCTCTGGACCTGGCTGCTTCAGCCCGATTGGGGACTATTAGCGCTGCTGCTTTCCCGAATCGGCATCCAGAGTCCGCGGTGGTTTGGGTCGCCCGAGTGGGCGATTCCCGCGCTGATTGGCCTGGCCCTGTGGTCGAGTCTTGGCGGCAGTCGAATGATCATCTTTCTCGCCGGACTGCAAGGGGTGCCGGACGAGCTCTACGATGCTGCCTCGATCGACGGTGCTGGATCCTGGGGGCGCTTCCGCCACGTCACTGTCCCCATGATCACCCCGACAATCTTCTTCAACCTGGTGTTGGGGATCATCGGCGCGCTCCAGGTGTTCACTCCCGCCTTTGTTTCCACCGGAGGTGGGCCTGCTTACGCCACCTGGTTCTACGCACTGCACATCTACAAGACCGCTTTCCAGTACTTTGACATGGGGTACGCCTCCGCACTGGCCTGGATGCTCGCTGTTCTGATCATCTTCCTGACCTGGGTGCAGTTCAAGACGGCCGGGTTCTGGGTCTACTACGGGGGTGAGAAGTAGCCGTGCAGGGATCCGTCAGCGCCACGCCGCGGATCGGGGCCGCCCAGGCGACCCACCGGCGGGCCACTCTTGCCGTGTTCACCTATGTGGTACTGCTGGGTCTCGGAATTGCCTTCGCCTACCCGTTCCTGTGGACGGTCGGGACGTCGCTGAAGACCCAGCAAGAGACTTACGCCTTCCCCCCATCCTTACTTCCAGCGGTGCCCCAGTGGGGAAACTACGCGGAAGCCTGGGCTGCGCACCCGGTCGGACGCTGGATACTCAACAGTGTGATAGTGGTCCTCGGCGCGCTGCCGGGGGGCATCATCACGGCCACGCTGGTAGCCTATTCCTTCGCACGATTCGACTACCCTGGCCGCGATGTGTTCTTCATGGTCGTTCTCGGAACCATGATGCTGCCGTTTGAGGTCACCTTGATCCCCCAGTATCTGCTGTTCCACCGCCTGGGCTGGGTCGACACCTACCTGCCGCTGGTTGTGCCGTCCTGGGCTGGAGGAGGGGCTTTCGCCATCTTTCTCCTGCGCCAGTTTTTTATGACGATTCCTCGCGAGTTCGACGACGCAGCCCTGTTGGACGGCGCGAACAGCTTGCAGGTTCTGTGGTGGATAATCGTCCCGCTGTCGCGTCCCGCTCTGGTGGCTCTCTTCATCCTGGGTTTCCTGGGCCACTGGAATGACTTCCTCGGGCCGCTCGTCTATCTCAACAAGATGGGCATGTTCACGATCGCCGTGGGGTTGCGCTTCTTTCAGCACTTTCCCGAGGTGATCGCCAAGATGGAGCATCTCCTGATGGCGGTGACGGTGATGATGTCGCTGCCGTCCATCGTGCTGTTCTTCGTCGGGCAAAGGTTCTTCGTCAAGGGGATCGTGCTGTCCGGCCTCAAGCTCTGAGCAAGTTTGGCGACCGGACCGACTCCGGAGGCCGGCTGGCCGTCATTGCGGACTTTGGGAGAACGGAAATGTCATTCGTGGCGTCCAACTGGAAGGCTGGCGATCCAATCGGCTACATCAACTCGGATGTTCCGGATCTCGACCTCCCATCCTATCGCGGCCAGCGCTACGAGATATGGGTGCCAGACACACTGGACCTCCAGGAGCGCGCCCGGCTGGCCATCCACGCCATGACCGAATGCACGGACCCGCTGGCCGACCACGAGATCTACTGGAAGGTCTATTTCCGCACCACTCCACCGCAGATGCAGCACGACTGGGCTGACCCAACCGTTCAAGCCAAGTTCCAGGAAGCCGTTCCCCTCCTGCGTCTCATCAGCGGCAGCGATCAGAATCTCCACGTCGAGCGCAAGTGGATGGAGGTGGCGTTGCGTGGGATCGGGCCTGACGGCCTTTTCTATTCGCCCGTGCGGGGTCGCCCCTGGGCATATCTGAATGGGCTGGTGGCGCAGGAGTCTCCGGACGGGCAGATACTCACCCCATTTACCTGTGGCAAGATGCTGTCCGCAATGGCGGTCCTGGCGCTGCGGGACGGTGGCCATCTGTGGCGACAGTGCGCGCGGCGTCTGGCGGACGGATTGATCGAGCTCGCGGTGGACGCCGGTGAAATCGCTTTCTTCTGGCCCCATTGCTGCGATGCCGCCAGGCCAGGCGATGGCCAGGTCACCCCGGCCACCGGGGCACTCAACTCCGAGGGCTCGCGGGTGCCCCACGGCCTGGTGCACGCCTACCGATTGCTGGGCTATGAGCCGGCACTGACCCTGGCCAGAAAGCTCTTGACCTATCAGCGGCGCTACTTCTACGGCATAGACGGCAGCTTCCGCGGGAAAGACGGCGATCCGATGGCGCACTTCCACGCCCATTCCCACGGGCTGCTGGCGATGGTCGAATACGCCCTGGCTGCGGATGATCAGGAGTTGATGCAGTTTGTGGTGCGCAGCTTCGAGTCGGCTCGGTCTGTCGGAGCCAATCTGGAGCCGCGAGCGCCGTACGAATTCGCCCGAACGCCCGGAGCCGCGCTGGTGGGTTACTTTCCCGAGTGGGTGAACAGCCCCTGGTGGGAGGCATCGGAACTGTGCGAAGTGGCGGACATGATCGCCGTGGCGCTGCAACTGTCCGAGGCAGGCGTGGGCGATTACTGGGACGACGCTGACCGGTGGATCCGGAACATGTTCGCCGAGGGCCAATTGCGGACGACCGATTGGATCAATCGCGTGGCGGAGGTCGGCCTGACCGCCCCGGAAGCGGGGCGTGTGACGCCCTCAACCGTGGGGGACCACGCCACGACCGAGAGAGTTGCCGAGCGCAGCATGGGATCCTTTGCTGGCTGGCCAGCGGCGAACGACTGGTACGTGGGCAATGGCGCGGGCATCATGCACTGCTGTACCGCAAACTCGGCGCTGACGATCAGGCGCGCCTGGGAGCGCATCCTGCGGTATCGCGACGGCTACCTTCGGGTGAATCTTCTCCTGAACCGGGCCTCGCCCTGGGCCGATGTCGCCAGCCACATCCCCTACCAGGGACGAGTGGATGTCAAGATCAAGCAGCCGGTGGACCTCTCGGTGCGCATCCCGGAGTGGCTCGGTCCGCAGGAGACTCACTGCCAGATCGACGGAGAGGAGCGTCGGCTTTGTTGGGAAGGGCGGTACGCCCGCGTGGGTGAAGTCAAGCCAGGGAATGTGGCGACGCTGACCTTTGCGATCTTCGAGCGAACAGACGTGGTCTCCATCGAGAAACAGCGCTTCGTGCTGGTGCGTCGAGGCAATGAGGTGGTCTCGATAGAACCACACGGACGATACCATCCTCTCTACCAGCGCGATCACTATCGCGACGGCACGACGCGCTGGCGCATGGCTTGCCGCTTTGTCAGCGATGAGAGCATCGACTGGTAGGCGGCGGGAGTTCGATGAGGTCCAAAGAGAAGGAGGCGAGCCATGGATCTGGGTCTGAAGGGCAAGATCGCGATCGTGACCGGAGGGGGGCGGGGGCTTGGAAAGGCGATCGCCCTCGATCTGGGGGCAGAGGGCGCTCACGTCGTCGTCGCCGACATCAACGTGGAGGCTGCCAAGGGTGTTGCCACGCAGGTAGGCCAGACCGGCGGAAAGGCGCTGGCGGTAACGGTGGATGTGAGCAAGGCCGATCAAGTTCAGGCGATGGTGGCTGAGGCCCTTCAGGAATTCGGCAGGGTCGACATCCTCGTCAACAACGCGGGCATTGTCGGTCCCCAACGCTCCTTCGTCGACCTGGCCGAAGAGGGCTGGGATCTGGTGGTTGCGATCAACCTGAAGGGAGTGTTCCTCTGCTCGAAAGTAGTACTGCCCCACATGATCGAGCAGAAGAGCGGGAAGATCACCCACATCGCCTCCATCGCCGGCAAGACCGGCGAGCCGTTCAATGGCGTGTATTCCGCCACCAAGGCTGGCGTCATCAGTCTCACGCAGAGCATGGCGCTCGAGTGCGCCCGCCACAACATCAACGTCAATGCGGTGTGTCCTGCCGCGATGGACACCGACGTGATGGCACAGGTGTACCGTGAGCGGAGCAAGTACCTTGGGCTCACCCCCACGGAGATGAAACAGAAGGTCGAATCGTCCTTCCCGCTGCCGCGGACATTGACCGTCGGGGATGTTGCCAGGTTAGTACTCTTCCTCGCTTCGGAGAGCAGCTCGATGATCACCGGGGAGGCGGTCAACATCTCCGGAGGGGTAGAGGTCCACTGACGCCGATCGCGAAGCACCAGCCGGAGCAACGGGCATTCGGGTTTGCGAGACGAGGAAGACGATGACGATCTTACACGGCCGGATCTGGGACCGCGAGACCGGACGCCGGGTTGAGGCGCGCGTCCACGTTCTCGCCTCGACGGGACAGTTCTGCGCGCCCAGCGGTGCGATCCTCAAGGCCGGCGGGGGCGAGCCGTTCTTCTATTGTGACGGTGACTTCTCGGTCGACGTCCCACTTGGACAGGCCGACGTGGTGGTGGAGAGGGGTACCGAGTACCGGCCGTTGCGCGTGAGCGTCGTCGTGCCACGGCGGGGCGCCATCGACCTGGACCTTGCCATCGAGCGCTGGATCCGCCTGCCTGAGATGGGCTGGTATGCGGGCAACACCCACATCCACTACGACGAGAAGGAAACGCGTGCCCTCGATCGCCTGCGTCTCGATCCGAGGGTCGAGGATCTCCCGGTTACGATTGTCAGCGTGCTCAAGAGGCGAGAGTTGGCCTACGCCTCCAACGCCTTTCCTGTGGGTCGACACCCCTTTTCGACCAGTCAGCACGCCATCGATATCGGGGAGGAGACTCGGCACAACGACGAGACGTGGCACGTTGGCCTGGGCCACATCATGCTGATAAACATCGATCAGGTCGTGGAACCGATCAGTCGCGGTCTTCTGGTCGATGAGTCCAGCCCGGACTATCCACCGCTGATCGATGCCTGCGACGCCGCGCGGGCCCGGGGTGGGGTTGTCCTGTGGTGCCACAACGGGATTGGCATGGAGGCCCCGGTGGCCGCGGCGCTCGGCCGCCTCGACGGCATCAACCTCTTTGACCCCTACTGGGGAGACCCCGAGTACGATCTCTGGCATCGTCTGCTCAACTGCGGCATTCGTCTTCCGGCTTCCACGGGGTCCGATTGGTACATCTGCTCCAGCAACCGCGTCTACGTCGACGTTGGGACGGGATTCTCGTACGACAGTTGGCTCCGAGGTTTGCGTGACGGACGGACTTTTGTGACTGATGGACCTGTCCTTCGCCTAACTGTGGCCGACCACTCACCAAGCAACCATCTTCTCGACCTGGCGAGCACCATTCGTGCGGTGCCCGTCGTGGTGCAGTGGGTATCGGCGCAACCGATCGACCGCATCGAGATCCTTCGAGACGGCGATGTGGTCGACGGGACCGAGAACCGTGATGACGCGACGGCTGGTACCCTCGCGACGACTGTCGACGTGACTAGCGGCAGTTGGATCGCGGCGAGATGCTGGGGGCGGCGCCGCACCAGTTACGGCCACGCGCTGTGGGCACACACCAGTCCGGTGTACCTGCGCCCATTGCCAGATCGCGCCCAGGTGCAGGCGGCGAGCGCGTTTTTTGTCGAGAGAATCGACGCGGCGGTCAACTGGCTGTCGACGCGGGCGCGCTTCGATCGGCCCGACCAACGCGACCGAATGCTTCAACTGTTCGCCGAGGGACGCTCCGTGTTCGAACGCCTGAATCGCGGCTGAGGTGCATGATGGTAGCTCAGGCTTCAGATCGACTTCTCTCCCTTCACCGCGACTTCTGGACCATGTCGCTGAGGGAGCCAATCATCAGCTTGCGGTATTCGCTGTCCGGTCGCTATCGCCACGTGGCGTCCCTACCGCCAGACTGGGAAGGCCAGGACGGATTGCTTCTGCGGCCGGAGATGCTCGTCCCCGAGAAGCACCAGGTGATTCCAGACCCGGTGGATGTCGACCCCGACAGGGGACCTGAGGGGGTGTTCAGCACGATATTTCCCTACCACCGAGTGCCCTGGCTGCCAGGAATCGTCGGTTGCCCGCTTCAGGTGTCGACCGTTGGCCAGACCGTGTGGACCAGGCCGTGCCTGGCCGAGGATTGGTACCAGCAAGATGACCTGGGACTCACTCCGCGAATGGAATGGTTGGACAAGCTCCTAGAGTTTGTGCGGTATCTCGTTCGCCGCCAACACGAGCACGACTACTTGACCACGGTCGACATGATCGCGCGTGGCGTGGGGGACCTCTCCGTCAATATGCTGGGACCGGAGAGACTGTACGTCGGCCTGCACGATCACCCGGCCGAAGTGAAGCGCCTGCTGACCTGGATAGCCGACATCCACATCGAGTGGGCCAACGCTCAATGGGAGATCACCCCTCCGGTGTTCGGCGGCTACTGCAATCAAAACGGCATCTGGTCGCCGGGTAGGTGTACCCGGTTTCAGGAAGATCTGGCGTGCAATATCTCCGAGAGAACGTTTTTCGAGTTCCTCGCTCCCTGCGAGGAGAGGATCATCGATGCCTTCCCCTACCAGGTGCTCCACACCCATTCGGGTGTCCCGGCGCTGGCCCAGTGGGCCCTGAGGCTGGAGAGGCTGAAGGCGGTGGAAGTTACGATCGATCCACACGGGCCGTCGGTCGAGGAATCAATCCCTCTGTGGATCCGGATATTGGAGAAGAAGCCGCTGATCCTCTCAGGGCCGGTGAGCCGCCGGCAGCTTGACCTACTGGTCAAGCGGCTGCCGCCGTCTGGACTGCTCCTGGATTCGTTCCTGGTGACTGAGGAGGAGTTACACCACCGGACCCTGGAATTCGGCGACGGTTAGGCGCTGATGACGGGCGAGCATTCGGCCCGCGAGGACACCCTGAGGTATCGGGCAAGCGGACCGTACTGACGGTGAATTCGAGGGTCGGCGTTGCGCACCCGGATCCGAACTGCCATGAGTACGGATGGCAGTCTGCATGGCTGATAGGGAGGGTATGATGACGACCTGGGGTATGATCGGCGTGGACTATGAGCAGCGAGTCGACTATGACCGTTTACGGCGCGATCGACTCGCCAGGTCCAGGGACCAGCTCGCCAGACATGAACTCGGCGCACTGCTGGTCTTCGACTACAACAATATCCGCTATATCACCGCCACTCACCTCTCCGAGGCTATCCGTGACAAGATGGCCCGGGCAGCCCTTCTGCCGGCGGGCGGCGATCCTGTTCTGTGGGATTTCGGTAGCGCTGTCAAAGTATGGAATATGCGTGCTCCCTGGATGCAGGGCCGGGTCCGTCCGGGCAGGATCTCGATGCGCGGCGCTGTGCCGCCAGACGTGAGATTGGTCGACGGTTTCGTTGAGGAAGTCAAGGCACTTCTCAACGAGCACGGGGTGGCGAACGAGCCACTCGGCATTGACGTTGCCGACACATCGTTGGTGCTTGCACTTCAGGCGGCCGGCATCAAGGTTGCCGATGGCAATCAGGCGATGCAGGATGCCCGGCGGATCAAGACGCCGGACGAGGTCCAACTGCTGGAAACGGCTGCGGCGCTCGCCGACGCCGCCTACGGGGAGGTCGTGCGCAACCTTCGCGCGGGCATTCGTGAGAACGAGGTGGCCGGGCTCGTGAACAAGCTCCTCTATGACATGGGCTCCGACGACGTCGAGTGCGTCCAGGTTATCTCTGGCCCGCGCACCAATCCTCACCCCCACCTGGTTGGCGACCGGGTGATCCGCCCGGGTGACCTGGTGTACATGGACATCATGCACGCCTTCAACGGCTACCGGACCTGCTACTACCGGACTTTCTTCGTCGGTAAGCCGTCCCAACAACTCAGGGACGCTCACAGGCAGTGCCGTGACTGGCTCTACGCTGGGATCGACGCCGTCAGGCCAGGGGCAACGACCGCTGACATCGCTGGACGATGGCCGGCCGCCGCGGAGCTTGGCTTCGAGTCCGAGGTCGCGGCCTTTGGGCTACAGTTCGCCCACGGTATCGGCCTGAGCATCTGGGAGAAGCCAGTCGTGTCGCGTCTGTTCTCGCTGGAGAAGCCGTTCCAGATTGAGGAGGGAATGGTCTTCGCGCTGGAGAACTACTGTCCCACGAAGGATGGGGCTGCCGGCGCGCGGATCGAGGAAGAGGTCGTGGTGACCCAGGACGGATGCCGCGTCATCACCCGATACCCGTGCGATGAACTGGTGGCCGTGGATCCCTGACACCACGGTCTGCGGTGAGCGCCCCGCTCCTAACTGAACCCGAACAGTTCCCTGGCCAAGCGCTCCGAAAGCCAAAAAGCGCGCCGGGCGTCCTGCCGAGGATCTGGTCGATCTCCTCTGCTGTCAGGACAGGTAGCTCCTGGCGGACGTAGCGCAGCGCCTGGGCCAGCGGGACCAGCCGCGCCCGGCCGGGGTAGCCGGTGCCCCAGAGCATTCGACCCGCGCCGAACGCCTCCTTGAGCAGGGCGACGAAGGGAATCGTGTCCCGCCAGGGAAACGGCTGGCGCGAGGCGATCTGGTAGTCGCCGATCTTCACCCACACCGAGGGGAACCGCGCCAGATCGAGGACGGGCTGGAAGCTCGGGTAGGGCGGCGCCTCGACGAGGTCGGGCTTGCCCAGGTGGTCGACGACGACGCGCACGCCGGCGTGCCGGGCGATCATCCGGGCCAGGGGCACCGCGTGGTGCGGGAGCAGGTGGAATTGCAGGATCGCCCCCGTCTCGGCCGCGGCCTCCCACAGGCGGTCGTGGGCGGGGGAGTCGATCCAGCACGGCTCGTCGGGATAGTACAGGGGGTGCAGCCGAAACCCGGACAGCCCGCGCCCCATCCAGCGCCGAAGGTCGTCGGCGTTGTCCTCGCTCAGCGGGTCGACCAGGCCGATCGCCCGGAAGCGCTCCGGATACCGCTCAAGGCACTCCACCATACAGGTGTTGTCCCAGCCGAAAGCGCTGGATTGAACGAGGACGCAGTGGTCGATGCCGTGCTCGGCCATATCCTCCAGCAGCCACTCGACCGGCGCGGCCTCGCGCGGCGGTGGAATCCGGGCGCCAGGGGCCGGCCGGTGCTCCTCGTCAAGCGCCCAGACGTGGACGTGCGTGTCGATGACCATTCTTCGTCAGCTCCCTCTCGTCGCCACGGCACGCGTGGCCGTGGAGCATTCTCTCACGCAGGAATGGTTGTCGTCGTTGGGGACGGCCCTCATCCCCCAGCCCCTTCCCCCAATACTGGGGGAAGGGGAGCCCAACCCTCTCCCCCAGTATTGGGGGCTGCACCTGGTCTGCTGTCAACGTGACGCAGTAGCGGGGGAAGGGGAGCCCAACCCTCTCCCCCAGTATTGGGGGCTGCACCTGGTCTGCTGTC